>JAMLIO010000001.1:0-300000 GCA_023954155.1 Pseudobdellovibrionaceae bacterium
ATATTCCCCCCCCCCTGCTTGTATATCTTAATCTCATCAGAGGGTATGAGTGTCTGTCAATAAGAGGTCTTTACTCACGCAAAAGCTTTTGATTTTAGTGTAAACGCGACTTTAGTCCTCCATATGACTTCTTGGGAAGCGAAGTTAATTTTTTTACTTATACAAAATTCAAAAATCTTTTCTCAAAACTAGTCTTATCTCGTGCCCAAGTTACTTTGATATTTTAGTTTTGTTTTATAACATAAGCTCTATATTATTTATGAATCTATGAATCTGAGCAATTTACCATTTATGAAACAGGGAGATATAATATGAAGAAGTTTTTGATAGCGTTATCCTCATTATTGCTTTTAGGGGGATGCTTTGGTAGCAGCAATGGCAGAAGCAAGGATGGCATCAGTTATAAATACCGTATAAGTTCTCCTGACGCTCATGGGATAGCCACTATCACAAGTAACTTCAGACTCCAGTGGAATGAGGCTGAAGACGGAACGATTTCTGGCGTTTATATCAATGAAGATACAGAAGAAACACTTAATATTACTGGAACATCAGGTCCTTCTGGTCGCGCAATCACTGTGGGGCGCACCGAAGAGATCAGCGGTGTACTCTACTTTGTATTTACTCTTCCAGCTGGCGACTTAAGTGGTGAAATCAGTATCAGCGTTGAAACTTACGATTCTTCAGATCAACTCGTTGATTCTGATACAGTGGATGTTATTGCTGAGACCGATGGTATAGAAGACGACGGTGGTGATGGCGGAGATGGTGGCGACGACGGGGACCCTAGCGGTACAATAGTATATCAAAGTATCCATAATTGCACTAACGCTGGTACTGGCGGTGGGCCAAGTACTTATTCCGCCAATATTCGAGTTGAAATTACACCTGATGATACTGAGTTTGGTTTTTCAGGAAGCTTGATTTACAGTGATGATAGGCCCAGCAGCTTTACACTAAATTCAATACCTTTTGTTGCACATGACCACTGCTCCCCTCTTGAGACTTGTTTTAAACACACATCACAACACGACGAGTTTTGGCTTAATATGCTTGGAAACTTTGAAACAGGTGGATTTTATGTGAATTTAAATTATTTTAATGACGATTACTCAGTCAACATCACATGTTCTACAAAATTGCCTGAGGTTCCATAAGTAGTTCTAGTCCATTGATGGACTTAAGATTTTATAACACAACAATAAAGTCTAGCTTTTAATAAAAAACCCAGAATGTCTATTCTGGGTTTTTTTATTTATGCATAATATTTTACTTTATTCTTCAACAACGATCACCATGTCTTCAAGAGTGTATTTTAAAGAATTGGTGTTTCTTATCATTTCTTTTATATTGTTTTCAGAAAACTCAGGGGAAGAATAACTTTGAAGCCAATTTCTATAGTCTTCAACTTCTTGAGCAGAAACTACAAGCTTAACATCATCCGCTTTCATTTTATGAGCTTCAAGGGTCTTTTTGATTGTTGTTTTAAAATAAGCAAAGTTATGTAGCTTATAAGCAAATACATGAGGCACAACCTTAAACTCAAATCTTTCGACCATACATGCACCAAAACTTATCTCTGGTGGTGGAACCATGTTTATTCCAGTAAGATTAAGAGCTCTCCTCATGGATCTAGCCGCTGTACTGCAGTTGACACACGTAACCGTTTTTCTCTTGCTTTAAAGTATACGTAATCCCATCTTGATTATTTGCTGTGTATTCATCACAGTTACTCTTTGTCACCTGGCCACCTTTAATGATGACTTCTGCTGGATGTGAATCCACTTTTTCAAACCTTTCTGCAGCAACTAGTACCAAATCCTCTGGGCTTTGTGCAAAACAGTTTAAAGCTGAAAACACAGTGATGAATGTTAAAACCATGGCCTTCATAAAGACTCCTTATTTAAATTTATCTCTCTTAATCCCCCAAAATCTAGGCCGACGAATTAAGAAATAAAATACGACTTATAGGTCCTCTTTAAAGCAACGCCTGTGCCATAAGGTTGGAAAAACATACGCACCCGCCTCAGGAAAGAGACATATTTTGTCACCAGAGTCCTAATAACAAACAAAAACTGATTCTTCCTTTTTTTTGGTGAAAAAGAGGGGTGAATCCCAAAAGCGCTCGTGATTCTAAGTTTTCATGTTCTGGAGATGGGCTTTTATTGTTGTTATACTCTCTCTTGCTATAAAAAAACCCAATGTAGATGCATTGGGCTTATAAGAACACTTAAAGTATTTATTTACTTAGTTTTAAAGATTGGGGTCTTCCAGACAAACTTTTAAGTTTTTTACTGAACTTGAAACAATCTCTTTTACTAGTTGCCTCTTTACATCAAATGATCCCGTAATACATCCACACCAGTACCCATAATTACCGTTTGTTCGTACCATTTGCTCATCTGTCGGGTACGCTTCAATATCGCCCTTGGCTTGATATCCACCTTGCACGCTGATAATCCATTGTCCATCAGCATCATCAATCCAGTAGTTTGCAGGCGTTGGGTTCCAAATCCACCCACAACGAGTTACGTTTTTTGCGAAAACGGGGCTTGCTAAAGTTATGGTTAAAAATGCAATGAGTAATCTCATAAAAGCCTCCTAGTTATAAGCTTTCTATTTACGTTAGGGTTTGTTTATTGCTTGTAGTTGCTGAGGTCAAGAACCAGATACGCAAACCCTAAGAGCTTTTGCAGAATTGTTTAAAATCGCACAGATTTCAGCTCGCCAGCTTAGAGGAAAGTCTAAGCCATGGTTTAAGTTTTCTAGGATTTCTTTGGGATTGTAATCAATAACGACCTCTTGGCCTGTGCTTTGTCTTTTAAAACGAATCAGACTTGGGGCCAAATCTTTGTGTCCAAAGCTTAGTAGGTCCCTTCTTACAAAATTTCCTCCTAGCCCAGGAAACCCAAGGTCACCCCATGCCCCCGTAATATAGCTTATGATTTGTGATTTAGGGCCTGCTGCTCTTTCTAGTTCAGAGCCAAATTCAACCACAACATCCCCTCTGTGACATATATGATCTTCTGGGAACAATTCTAGGATCGCAGCCTCTACGGTTAAGAACGCTCCTGTACTGGCATGACAGGCGTGTCCCGCGAGCCTGTAGCAGTCCAGCAGTGATCTTTCGTACCTGTAAAGAGTTTCATCAGCAGCTAAAAATTCTGCAAAGGGGTCGTAAAGTTGGATCTTTCTTTTTTCGGCTAGCGCTTCGAGTGTGTCGGTGTTTTTATTCATAGGTCCCCCTATTAAATTACAGGGGCATCATAGACCTGATTTTGGACTTGGCAATAAAAATCTAAGTTACTTTTGGCAAGAGTTCATTCAAATCGCCAACCCTTTTCTGGCTGGCATCCCTCGTTCAGAAGTTGCTTATTGGTCGGATTGGTGGAGGCGGGGGGAGTCGAACCCCCGTCCGCAAGCGGTCCACATTAAGGCAAAGCTACATACTTAGTTTGTGGTTTATGACGGCTAGATAACGGGCACAAACACCCTTTATTTAGCCCTTCTCTGAAAAGTTTAAACCTGTACGTCCAGAGAAGCCGCAAAGGTCGAGGTCTCTAAAGTTGCGCCAAGTTTACACACGAAACCAAAGTGTAAGTTGACGAGCGGCTTATATTAAGCTGCTAATGCGTAATCGTTGCCAATTACAAAATGCACGTTTTTACGAGGTCCTCATGCGCCCCGGTATGCTCCTTAAGCTTCAGCACCCACGTCGAAGCCATTACGCCCCCAATTTAAAAAACTAAGGACATTCACCAAATCGCAAAATAACACACCCCTCCCCCAAAAGCTACCACAAGCCATCATCCTCAACTTGTGCTAATCTCACCCAAGCACTGCGAAGCTCAGTTTCAGGCTGTTAAATCCACCCCTATAAACATGAATTCGCGTTAAGACCCTAAACCCAGGAGGACTCATGTCTGCAAAACTCCAACTTTATTCCCTGGCCACACCCAACGGCCAAAAAGTCTCTATCGCCCTGGAAGAAATGGGCCTTGACTACGAAGCCCATCGCATTGACATCCTAAAGGGCGACCAATTTAAACCCGATTTTATTGCCATCAACCCGAACTCTAAAATCCCCGCCCTTGTGGATCCAGAAGGCGACAATGGCAAACCTCTTAATATTTTTGAGTCAGGGGCGATTCTTGTTTACCTCGCCGAAAAGTCAGGAAAGTTTTTACCTAAAGACCCCGCAGAGCGCTCAAAGACTTTACAATGGCTGTTCTTTCAAATGGGCGGAGCAGGCCCTATGTTTGGCCAATTTGGACACTTCTTTAAGTACGCCAAAGACAAGTGCGATCACCCCTACCCTTTAGAGCGATACAAAAATGAAAGCCAAAGACTTTTGCAAGTCATTGACACCCAATTAGAAAAAAACAAATTCATTGCTGGCGACGAACTCACGATTGCTGACATGGCTCTGGCACCTTGGATTGCTTGTCTTTCCAAGTTTTATAACGCGGATGAAATTTTAGAACTGAGTAAGTTTGAACACATCAACGCATGGATGGAAACCCTGTGGAGTCGCCCTGGATTTAAAAAAGGAGCGGAAGTTTGCGCTTAATGGATTTCTGTCTGCAACAGTAAATCCATATTCTTCTAAAACTTAGTGGTTCACACGACGTAGGGTTGTTCCAAAAACGAGTGAGCCACTTTCATCAGAGGATTTTAGTCTGTATTTTAAACCTTGTTGACAAAGTACGCCCCATCTCATTACTGTTAGAGACAGTTAGGGAGTAGTCAGTTGCCTCCGCGCAAAGGGTGTATCGACATAATGGGACAATAATCCCCGGTACCTCCACAAGAACCCTTCTTGTTGACGAGACTAGCACAGGTAATTTTACATTGCCGTGTAGTCTCGTACCACCACAGACCTCACGGCACATAAAACATGCAGTGAGAGCACATGATAGATTTTATTGAAGTTGTCACATTTAGCTTGGTCCTAAGCACAGACTCCTTTTCTGCGGCCTTAGCTATGGGAACTCGTCCCCATAAACTCAGTGACACTTTAAAATTCGCTTTTGCTTCTAGTGGAGCTGAAGTTTTAGTTCTACTTTTAGGCGCCCTTGCTGGAGCCAGCATTGTCACGCAATTTGATTTTATTGATCACTGGCTGTCCTTTGCCTTACTTGCAGTTGTTGCAGTTCACATGGCTTTTGAGGCGATCAAAGAATTACGCCAGGACAATAGCGCGAGCAAACCCAAAAAGTTTCATAACTTTTTTAAAATTCTTATCGTGTCTTTTGCAACCAGCTTGGACTCGTTTGTGGTGGGGGTCACTTTAGGGGTGCAAGAAAAATCCCTAACGCCTTTTATACTGTGTGTGGGAATCTGTGTCTTTGTCCTGACCCTCGTGGGAATGAAAATCTCAAAGACCACATCCGATAGTTTAGGTCCCATTTTTAGTCTTATTGGTTCGGGAATTTTATTACTCTTAGCATTTAAATTTTTAATTGAAGGTTTGTAAACAAAGGAGTCAAAAATGAAAACACAACTGGCCATCTTAGCTATGGTTTTATTCGCAGCCACATCGTGCACCAAAAAACATGGGCACACTCACTGCACAGACGAAGACCAAAGCACTTGGCAAGATCAAGAGGCTTTTCAGCAAAACCTCGTAGAGCAAGGTTACAGAATCAATGAATTCAAAGTGACTAAAGGCAACTGCTACGAGATTTATGGTTGGGATAAAGAGCAAAACAAAGTGGAAATCTATTTTAACCCCATTGATGGCTCTATCGTAAAACAAAAATCTCAGTGATGTCAGCGGCAAGATTAGCTCCCCTTTTTCGAGCTCTACATTGGGGCGTGGCTCTGACCATTTTGCTTAATGCTTATGTGCTTGAGGCGGGCGATCCGCCTCATAAGTATATAGGATACCTGTGCGTGGCACTTGTCGTTCTTAGGCTTGCGCTTTCTAAAAAAAGAACCGCAACCCACTACAACCCCAACGCCATTTACATCTATGGTTTGATTTGGCTTGCAATTTTTGGGTTAGGCCTTACAGGTTTTATGATGGGCCTTGATCGGTTTTGGGGAAACACCACTCTAGAGCAGATCCATGGCACCATCGCCAATGTCATCTTAGTTCTTGTGCTGATCCATTTAATAGGTGTGTTTTTTGATGCCTACAAACATAAACGCCGCACTTGGATGGTGATGATCACGGGGGACAAAGAGTAGCTATCACTGGCAACCGATAAACTTTCTATTGTAGAATCCGATTTAACGCAAAAACCCTACCACCTACGTCTAAATGTGGCACGAGGGTAACTACTATTACCTAAAGCAACACACCACCCAATCACAGACCTCTTTTACTGAGGAGCAGGAATCTCAAACAAGTCTGCTATGGCCTGTTCAAAGCCTTCCTCTTGGATTAAGCCTGTGTTCATGGCGGGCTCACCCTTTAGGGGAATGAATAAAATACTAGGGATACTGCGAATCTCGAAAATGGCGGCAAGCTCTGGGCTAGCTTCTGTATCTACTTTGTACACATCCACAAGTCCTTTATATTTTTCTGCCATGTCCTCAAGGATGGGCATTTGCATTCTGCATGGACCACACCAGTCGGCATAAAAATCAATAATCACTGGACGCTCGCCTGTGTAGTTCCATTCTTTATTTGTTTCATAATCAAAAATTTTTTCTTTAAATGTAGTCACATGCAAAACTTCCACGTCCACTCCTTGGTTACTCCACTCATTTAGGTGTTTCATTATAAATGACTTTCGGTTAATCTGAAAGCTATGAGATTTAAATTTTACATCTTTTTTGTTTCTAGCTTTTTAATTTTTGTCACTTCTCTAGGCTGTAGCAAAGACAGCGCAAGCACTCACAACCTCACAGCACCTGTGATCGAAAAATTAAGCTCTTTAAATGCCTTAAGAGAAGGGCTGGCGGCATCTATTGACGCTAATGCGCCCATTACTCCAGACACTTTTAAAACCACATGTATGCCCGTTGGAATGGAATACAAAAGGTGGTCAGACTCCCAGGGGTTTACGTCTAAACAGGTCTCCGACAAAAACCGCAATCCTTTACATTCCCCCAATGCCACTGAAGAAAAGATCATCGCCGAATTTCAAAATCAGAACACACTTAAACACAAGGTTGTGACCACTACCGAGGGAACTTTTGTTTATCATAGAATCAACGTCACCTCTGCTTGCCTGCACTGTCATGGCTCTAAAGACATGCGACCTGATTTTATTAAAACCAAGTACCCAAAAGACAAAGCCTATGATTATAAGGAAGGGGATTTTCGTGGCATATACTCTGTTTTTATCCCTAAAGTCTTACCCAAAACACAAAATTAACCCACAATAGTTTTAAACATTATGAACTTTAAAAACAAAAAAATCTTCAGTATTGACAACCTACTTTTTGTTATCGCCCTTCTGGTGATCGTTTTTATCATCATTCCTCGTGCATGGAAGAATTTCTTACTGCAAGGTCAAGAGGCTGCAAAGATTGTAAATCTCGTAAGCATTCACAACGAACCCTTAGAGATAACTCCTCCCTACGCACTCGTATTTTGGGCCACGTGGTGTAAACCCTGTGATATCGAACTGGGGCGCATTCAATCTATGATTGAAGAAAATAAAATTCCACAAAATAAAGTTATCGCGGTGGCTGTGGATGACCACCTCAAACCCATTTTAGAGGCCCAAGCAAAAAGAAATTACAGTTTCCCCATAGTATGGGATGAAGATCAGAGCTTAAGCTCAATGTACCAAGTCCAAGGCACACCCACCATTTTAGTCATTCAAAAGGACAACACCATAAAGTGGGCTACAACGGGACTGAGTCCACTTTTAAAATTAAGACTGCAAAGTTATCTGAATTAAAAACCTTACCCTTACAAAATAAAAAAAGGCGGCCCCTTTAAAGCCGCCAGTGTGTTAATTGCACCCTTCCGTTCCTAGAAGGGTGCCACGTTTATCATATATTAACATGGGCACCACCTCCTCTCTGACTTGAGAAAGTCAAACACAGTATAGGAGATATCGTTATTTTTTAAAAATCGTATTTTTTTGTTCTAGGATTAAGATTTTCTTATAGACAAATTCTGTCCCTATATCTCACAGATAAAATACTAATATCCCTTATAGATTTAAATTTAACTCTGGTTCGTGAAATAGAGGCTGTAAATAATATATCAAAAAATAATCTAATTTTTAGATAGGTCCTTTTATTTCAGTCCGCAGCAGAGCATCACCAAGAACTCTCTATTCATCAAACCTTTTGTCTACTATAATTAAATCTATTGTTTAAAAAAAAAATTTAAAGGAGACGTTATGACAAAAGAAGCTACAGGCACATGCCTATGTGGAAAGATCACTCTTAAAGCCAAACAAATGAACACCTCTCTGGGAGCGTGCCATTGTGCTACATGCAGAAAATGGACTGGTGGTCCTTTTTTAGCCGTGGACTGCGGTTCTAGCGTCAATGTGCAAGGTGAAGAGTTCTTAAGTGTTTACAATTCCTCAGACTGGGGTGAACGCGCTTTTTGCAAAAGCTGTGGAACAATTTTGTTTTTTAGATTGAAAGACCACAGCTTTTATTCTGTTTCTGCTGAACTGTTTAACGAACCCGAACTCAAGTTTGAAACACAAATCTTTATTGATAGCAAACCTGACTATTATGAATTTGCAAACCCTACTAAGAATATGACAGGCGAAGAGGTGTTTGCGGCTTTTGCACCTAAAAGCTAACAGCCCTTTAATCTATCCCTACGCTTCAACCGTGTAGTGGCAAGACTCACATACAAACTTGTAACCTATATTTTGGTAAATCTTATTGGAGGTGGGGTTAGAAAGATCAGTGTAAAGACAGACTTGCTTTTTCCCTTCAGCAAGCACAAGTTCCGTCAACCGAGCTGTCACTATAGAACCATACCCTTGGCCTCTGAAGGCCTTGGGAGTAAAAACCAAATTTACACTGCATGAGGTTTCAATGTCTCGGCCTTTAGATGCCATTGAAACAAGCTCTTGACCCTTTTCTAAAACATAAATCATGCCTTTAGAAATTCTAGCTTGAGCCACTTCATGTCCATCAATAGGCGGATCATGAGGAACTACCTCCTGATGGAAGTCCTCAATCCATGTCGCAAGAATAGGGATGTCTTTTTCTGTAGCCACACGAAATTGAGTCTGCTGCCAAACACCTAGCGTATGCGGTGACGGTGACGGTGACGGTGACGGTGACGGTGACGGTGACGGTGACGGTGACGGTGACGGTGACGGTGACGGTGACGGTGACGGTGACGGTGACGGTGACGGTGTGAAACCTACAGGCACTTCGACTTTACTGCAAGAATAAATTCCCTGTTTCATACTGCACTTAAATTTTACGCCTTGGGTTTCAAACATAAGGCGATAAACATCTGCCGTTTTTCGCTCTGCTACAATTCCGCTGATGCGAATTCCGCTTTTGCAAAATTCATCAAATAAAGTCTGTGCTACCTTCAAATCAGATACGGACGAAGGGAGGAAATTATAATTTGTAAGATATTGGCTTACGACCAACGTTCCCACACACTCTTGTCCCACAATCATTGCACTTTGATATACACAGTTTGTAGGGTCATCTTTAAAATGATATGAAAGCCCTACGCTCAGACTGTTCTCCGCTTCGCACCGCTTTAGAAAAGAACTGGCCTCGTCCCAAAACTCAAAAGCATTCTGATAAACTTTGTGGTGCATGGATTTTATTCTAATTCCAGATCAATATCGCAGCTATACTTTTCTAACTGCCTAGCGGTATCAAATAGATATTTACCCAATAAGTCTAGAAGTTCGACTTTACGATTTAAATCTTCCAACGACCAATGAGGACCGCTTTGAATTTCTTGAGCCAATTCTTGGTGTTTTTTAAAAGTCTCTACGTAATATGTAGACAAAACTTCACAGATCTCATCTGTCGTAGCGGCACTGTTTTTTGCCAAAGATGGCACAGAGGAAAATATTAAAAAGACACAAATCCAAAGTTTTTGTACCATCCAAGTATCCTACTCCTGATGAGATACACTATCAAAGCACGGTGTTTAAAGAGCGAAAGGAAAGGGTTTACCCCGCCAAACCAAGGCTACACCTCATTCAGTGACGTTAAAAATAACCACCTTTCAAAAATCGTGGTTATTTTTGATGTTTCCAAAAAAATACTGACTTTGCACTTACTCTTGATCTTGAGGAGCGGACTCTTTATGGTCTCGTTTCTTGCGAACCCATTCTTTAAAAGGAAGGTCTTCAATAAGCAGGTCTGTCACCATGCCTGTTCCATTTTTTTGTATGGTGACATTGATCTTTCCCTGGCCATCGCGGACAGCCATATCTAGGTCTTTGGCTAAATTTTCTGGAATATAAAACCTTTCTATACCCGCTTCAAATCTTCCATGTTTACAAATCCCTTTAAGATACAGATCACAGCCCTTGAGTTCCTTGGAGTTAGTTGTGAATTTTCTGTTTCCAGAAAGACATATAAATGCACTCTCATTCGTATTCCACATACGACAAATATGAGCAGGATCAATTTCATAGTCCACACGATAAGTAATATAATGTCCCGATAGAAGATCCCGAGGATCATATCCCAAAATTTTCAACGTGACCTTACCACCGCTTTCAATATTCAAATGATGTTTAATCACCATCCCTAATAAAACTAGAATTGGAAAAAGGATTCCCACAATTAAATATTTTGAATTATTCATTTAAAAGCCATCCTTGAACGCGTGTTGTAAATTTTGAACTTTGTTTGGTCCATAAATAAGCCAGTAAGAGAACCACAATCCCTGATGAGATCAATCCCAAGCCCGTAGTTGCCAAACCCCCTAATGCCTGAACGTAAAGGATAAAGATTCTGATGCCTATCAAGGCGACCACACAATTAAACGCTCTGGTGTATTTCAAAGAAATAAAATATAAGCCAAGCAGAACAAGCATCAACAAGGTAAAAAGGGCCGTCACCATAGACACCCAAGTAGCTACGGGCTCCAACGTGTACGCTGTGACATCTTTGGCAAGAACTACTGAATTAGACATATGAAACAAAAACATTAAAAGGTAAGTGAGTAAAAGAAAATATTTGAGTCGCTTTTGAATCAAGCCGTTATAAGTCGACTTATAAATGAGACCATACAACGCCAAAGCCGCGACTAATAATAGTGGCCAATGATCATTACTATGTAGACGGTAAGAGCCATAAGACTCAAGCGAAAACACACTAAGAAGAGATGAAAACATCAAACCCGCAGTATGAGCTTTTGCCCACACGGGAAGCTTGAGATACTTTGCCCCTTCGACCAGTGAAACAAAAATTAAAGTGATGGTCACAAACGTAAATGTATAGTCTAACCCCCAACCTTTGGCGTTTGTGAAAAGATCTATAAGTGTAACCAAAAGTCCAAGGGACCAAACCACTGGCAAAAAAATGGTTCTTGCATATCTCACCGTCGGGATGGTGATCAGAGTCCATAAGCCTAGTCCTTGAAATATCTCTCCTTTTAAATGATAAATTTGAGACGTCAGACCAATGGTCGCTAAACAGTGAATGGCAAAGATAAACAAGGCCGATTCAAAATAAGCAGGTTTATCTTTGGTGTAGAAGAAGTACACGCCATACCCAAAAGCACTTAAAAGCAAGAAGTTAAATACCAACTTTACTGTATCAGGGATCTCTGCCCAATTGGCCGCAATAACAGAAATGATCCCAAGTCCGATACAAAGAGCACCTAAGACAAGCACAGAAGTGAGAACCCACGACGCTTTCGGTTTCCCGTCTTCATAGTTCTTAATACCTAAGAGCTGATCCTCACTGATCAGACCCTTTTCCTTCCACTCTTGAAGTTGTTTGAATAGTTTGGACATGGATGTTCCTTAATTTGCTAATCTATTGGATCTCTTTACTATACAAAAAGCATATCCAAGTAAATCTACAGATTCCACTATTCCATCATCTTAACTCATCGCAACCACGAAAAACGGACCGTTAGTTTTCTTACAACAGTTCTTTGATCTTTTCGAGGGGGCGGCCGATGATGGCTTTGTTGTGGTGGATGACTATGGGACGCTCTAGAAGGTTTGGATGCTTGGCTAAGTTTTTGGCGATAACTGAGGCGTTTGAAAGATCAAACTTGAGTTCTTTGTATTTGTCCTCTTTTAGACGAACTAGGTCTTTGGGTTCGTCTTGCTGAAGTTGATCCATTAGGGTCAGCAATTCTTTTTCGGTTAAAGGCGTCTTTAAATACTCTACGACTTCAAACTTCACTTGAGCCTCTTCTAGCATTTTTAAAGCTTCACGGCTTTTACTACATTTAGGATTATGTAAAATTTTATAATTGCTCATGGTTTTCTCCTCTTTAGCTCCTGCTGTCACAAAACTTCCCGTATCTTAAAAATTTAGGTTAGACTTTAAGAGCAGTCTACTCTAAGATTTAGCATTGAGTAGTTATGAAGTATCTATTTTTTGCCCTTTTTATTTTTTCTATAATACCAAATGGATCCTACGCCTTTAGTCCAGCTCCAGCCGACTTTTACTACGCCAAGAATGGCAAAGTCTTTTTTGAAAATACAGAAACCACTGCTCACCTTGCAAGCTTTAGTGTTTTGCATCCCAGCGAATACTTTGCAAAAGATCAAGAGCATATTTATTTCAAAGGAAAAAGCATTCCCGATGTTTCTGCTGAAAACTTTAAGGCCACCTATGATCTAGTCGGAACTGATGGAAAAACTGTCATCCTGTTAGATCACACCAACCCATTGGGATATTCCGTTCAAACATTTCAAGACTTTAAAATACTCTCAGATCATTACTACGTCGGTGATGGTCAAATGTATTTTTTAAAGGTCAGAGAGCCTTATAATGGTTCTTTAAAGCGGGCCGAGCTTGTAGCCGTACCAAAAGTCACTCCTGAAAATTTTCTTCTGGTTTATAAAAAAACAGGGCAAGACATTTCTGATGTCTTTAATGTGATTGCCACTACAGATTCACACTTTATGGTCTGTGAACACTCTCATCCATTAAAAAAATCTCTGGGCCCCGTTCAAATTCTAAGCTCAGAAAAAGAAATTGGAACTTATTTTAGTGCCAACAAGCAGGTGTATTATGTGCATGGTTGCAAACTGACTTTGGTCAAAGATGCCACGCCTCAAAACTTTAAGATTCTTACTCCACTGATCGCCACCGATGGGAAACGTTTTCTTAAATACGGAGAACCCCTTGAGTTCACTTACAAAGGACAAGCTATCAAACCCAATGTGAAAGAGTTTCTCGTGATTGAAAAAGTATGGGGAAAATATCAAGATTCACTGTACTATATTTTTGAGGGACAGTTTCAAGAGTATAAGAATGTAGATTTTAAGACTTTTGAAATTTTAAGAAACTACTGCAAAGAGGGCATAGGCTGTATCCACTTGGCACAAGATTCACGACACTATTTTTATAGAAGCGGCCAAAGCCTGATCGACTCTGATGATGCCAATATCACCTATGTCATGCAAAAGTACCCCAATCATAGAAAAGCGGTGTACTTATATGGACTGCTCTTAGATAAGGTGGACCCTGATACTTATCGCTCTTTAGATTCTTCACGTTATGGAGTCGACGCAAACTCTTTGTATTACAATAATGTTCCCGTACAAGGAGCCGACATTAAAAGTCTTACGGTTTTAGATCATGGTTATGCTAAAGATCAATTCAGCGTGTACTTACATGGACGTAAGATCATCAGTGCTGACGCTTTTTCTTTCAAAAGACGTTTTGGAAAGTTCAGTGACCGCTCCACTTCAACCAAACAAAAGATCTGGGAAGACAAACGGTACTACTTTAATCAAGATGGCAAGATTGTGAGCAAGAAAACCCCACCTTCAGAACAGTCTTAAAGTTTGACCTTCTGCCTTGCCTTCTTAATTTCACCTCTTTGTTTTTTACTCTCTACCCGTTTGATCTGACTCGATTTAGTCGGTTTTGTTTTTTTGCGGGCCTTGGGTTTATGCAAAGCTTTTGCAATCAAAAATTGCAACTTCTCTAAACAGCGTGATTTGTTTCTCTCAAGGTCTCGAAATTCATCGCTCCTTAAGTACAACTCTCCTTTTTGATTGATATAAGAGTCTAGCTTTTCAAGAATTCTTATCTTTTGTTCTTCAGTGAAAGACTCGGAGCTTTCCACATGCCATGTCAGTTGCGCCGCAGAGCTGACCTTGTTCACATTTTGACCACCAGGGCCTCGACTTCTGGTTGCGACAAATTTGATCTCTTTAAGTTGTGGCAGTTGTGACACCATCTCTGTTCCCTCTAAGTCTACATTCTATCTCTTTTTTGTATCTGAACACATACGCACCCGAACTAGACTCTACTAAAGCTCAGTCATCGTCACGTTGACCAAACAAAAGTCGAGGGTTTACAATACGTTAAAGACTTCCGATAAAGGGTATTGAATGTAAACCCACACTTATCGAGTCAGGGAGGGACATATGAAATTTTTGATTCCTGTTTTGATGCTTGCGACATTATTCTCTCAACACAGTTTCGCCCAAGTGGTTGTAGAAGATGGTTTTAAATTTGGTACGCCCAGAGAAGGTGAAGAATTCGATGCTCCCGCCCAAAAGGCCACAGAATCTATTGACTGGCCTATTGATGACAATGAACTGCGAGTGACTGAAGTTAAATTTACAAAGAAAGCTAAAACCAAATGGCACCGCAATAAAGGACCTAAATACTTAATCACAACTGACGGTACTGGAGAGATTGAGTGGTACAACTCAGGTGGACAATTGCTATCTAAAAAAATTGGCAAATCAGGACGTGTTTACATCCCCGCCCACGTCTGTCATCGTCATGGATCAGATGGAAAGGTCCTCTCACAAATCGTAGTCACTACTGCCGAAACCAAATGGGATGAGTGCCATGAAGAATTCATTCCCCAAGGCGGCGGAGCGGGTAAATAACTCAAACTCACAGACAAATTTTGTCATTCCTAGCTTAAACCAAAGGCCGCAAAACGCTCAAAGGTGGCCTTGAGAACCTCTGTAAACCCCTGATTATTCCTCTCTTTTCGAATATGCTGCCCACTGACCACAGCTACAGGTGGGCACCCTTCTTGCTTTTAATCTCTTCAGAGCAAAATTATGGTAAGTAAGCGTATTCTAAATATATATAAATTATTTGTCCTTATCTGGGCTACACAGTTTGTAGCTATAGGGCCAAGCTACGCTTCTCGACAATGCTTGAAATACCTTGTTGATAATAAGAGCGGCATTAACATCACAGGTAACATCTCTATCTCTAGAACAGAGTCTCGATCTGAAGAGGCCTCTTTTACGGGTTTCGTAGATAAGTTTCATATTAAACCTGATCTCAGCCAGAGACTTCTAAGTCAATTGAGCCTTTTAAACGAACGTGGGTCTCGCGATAATTTAACAGAGTTCCGTGTAGAAGAAAAAGCCATCATTACAAATAAGAATGCAGCTACTTTTTTAAATGAAACAGGTAAAGACTTATCACTGACTTGGCAACTGCGTGATGTACCTCCTCCAGGAAAACAGTTTTTAACAGTGACTGCGTATGGTAAGACCTTTCAATTTGCCAACGAAGGTTTACAACCTATTGTAGGTAAACTTCGTATCCGCAAATACTACTCACATGATCCAAATGGACAAAATCTACAGTCCGTATTTCCCAATATTTCTGCTCTAGAACTTAAGCTATCCAACATTGGTCGATTTGATAATACAGGAAAAGCTATTGTTGTTGAAAACGGCGTGTTTAAACCACGGATTTATATTTCAGACTCCCAACTTGTTCAATTACTACAACTTGCCAGAGGTAAATTTGAAAGCCCCGAAGCCTTGCAAAAGCTGATCTCAGACATTGGGGAACTTAAAAATCCAGCCACACAACAAAACTTTAATAAACCTGAGCATGTCAAATATATGCTTGAAGCCTTAGAACTTTTGCAATCACAAGCTCCCAGATTATTAGAGACAGATAAAGTCATTGCTTACAACAGAAAGTCCTATTCGGCACTGGATAAAGAAGGCAACGAATACCAATTCACTTTAGATGAAAAGGTTCGCGTCTTTGCAGGCAATCCTAAAATTTTATGTTGTAATTTAGAGAAGTATCTCAGCGAAAAGCCTTTGGAAATCTTACCTAGAGACTATGTGTTTGCAGAACTTAAATCTCCGATTTCTGAGAAACTCCAATATAGCAAAACTTACACGGCACTTTACTCCACACTTATTCGCGAACACTTTGGCACATTAAACCAAGGAAAATACTCTTTGAGTGCCAAAAAAATCTCTACTATTTTTGAAGAGAACTCAAACAGCATCATCGAAGAACGTGGTGCGCTTCTATGGTTGATTCGTGGAGCCAGTTTTTTCCCTGAACCTCAGAACAGAAAAGGCATTGTGGAGCACGGGCAAGTTAAGATCGCCATCCCCTTTGAATATCAAACTCAAACTTATCGTATGGTGGTGGAATATAAGACTGTAGTCACTACTAATGCCAAACGCGAAGCCTATGCTGACAAAATTCAAATCGTCGACCACGCAGGTCGCAAAGTCGATCTTAAGGACAGTGATATTAAAGATGTCTTACGATCCTTCAGAGACTTTTCAGATAAAGAGCTTGCTGGCCTTATGATTGAGGGTGTTCCTATCACTATCAAACCTAAAATCACAGCCGATGAACTTAAGGCATATATTGACTTCTTTAATGACTTTTTCGTGAACTTTTCAAAGTCACCTAAAAACCCACGTGATCCAGAAATACTTCAACGCATTCACACATCTAAACAGCTCAGCTGGTATATCAAAAAAATGAAGCTCCAAAATTTTCTAGCCTACACTTGGTCAAGAATACACAGAATCACTATGGGAGCTGCTATTGGTGCCGCTGTGATTTGGTACTCTCCTTTTGCTGTCGAGAAGGCACCACCGCCACCACAACAGCAACCCATTGTTGAACAGTATATCATTGAGGTCAAAGAAGCCAATGGGGTGATCCGTTACTACGACACTCAAAAACAAGCGTTTGTCGAAAACGGCTCTTGGCCTTCACACTTCCAAGCCGTTCCTCTATCTGAAGTTCTTTTAGATTAAACACGGGTTTCCGCTCATGGAAACCGCAATACCTTTTTATTCAATAACGCAAAAAAATAAAGGCACCCTTTTAGGAGTGCCTTTTGTTTTTAAAACCAACATGAGTCTAAAAATCATGCTGGTTTGTTAAATACAATTTCTTATTTAATGATGTAAGGACGAGCTTGTTTAAATAAAACCACGTACTCATCATTATCATTCTTATCTACTTTAAACTCGATATCTAAAGCAAATAAGTCATTATCTTTACCCAACAAAGGTTTAAAGTAGGTTTCTGCTTTTAAGCTTAAGTTGTAGATGTCCATGATGTGAGCGTCTGTAAGAACAGGAATATCGCTTTCTTGTGAAAGGATGGTGATTGTATCTACATCTACTGTAGAGTTCCCCATTCTCACGATTTCAGGTTGACCTGCTTTATTTGGAACTACGGCTCTTCTTTCTGGAAGCACACCTTCTGCTGGGTTTTCAACACTGTGTTCGTCGCCTCTTTGGGCTTCGATATACACACCTGCTAAGTCCCCTTTTTCATCAGCAATGTTTTTTGTAACCACAACACCACTTGCTAACTCATCATTAAAAGAAGGGTTGACCTGAATGCCCATATACACTTCGGAATGATCAATACCATAAAGCTGTCTTTCATCATAAGCTCTTCTGTTCCAGATAGAAGCCCAGACGGTTTTGATCGCTTCTTCAAGTTCAACTAACTTATCTTCTTTGCTTCTTTCTTTGCCTTTTTTATTGTAAGGCTTGTAACTTTTTGAAGTGTAAAGACCTGCACCACTGAAATTTGGAAGATCTTCGGCGTTGGTAGAGCTTCTAAACTTTAAGTTTCTTAAATTCCCTTTTGTATTACGAAAGGTTTCAGCTTTAGCCAAAATCAATTCTAAAGATTTAACATCCATTGGAAACTCAGGTGACATGATCATAGCTTGTAGCTCTTCTAATTTTTCATTTCTATAAAGAGCTTCTTCTGCCGTGTTTAATCTCTTGTCTGTTAAGATCGCACTGATAGCATCTTTGATTTTAGGATTTTGATCTAAAAATTGATTGTAGTAATAAAAAGGAATAGCAAAACCAGGACGAACCACATCGCTACCCATAGCTTTTAAAAGTTCAGCATAGTTGGCGGCTTTTGATCCTACTTTATCGTGATCTTTCCAGCCAATGTCAGCATGATCAACAATCTTGTTAAATGACAAGTCTGCCACGATCTCTACTTTTTCTAAAGCGGCCACTTCAGCAGAACATCTTGCATCGCTAGGAGTAGTTTTCTCAAGAACAAGCTCACGGCTCTCTCTTAACACTTTAATAAAAACAAAATCTCCGTTTTGAATAGTGGGGAAACACACTTCTAAAGCGGCTTCAAGATCACCACCACTGTTTGCAACACAGTCTGCGCCAGAAATATCGGCATTAGGAATGCCCCAATCCTTGGCTTTAATAGCAATATGAGAACTTCTAGGCTGTTTCACCAATGTGATCACACCAGAAACTGTAGAAAGTTCTGCTGGGAAGAAGGTGAACACAGGCACAGAGCTAAGGTTAAGAGCCTTAAACTCATTAGAAGATTCTGAAGTGACAAGAGTCAAATAACCACAACGCTCGCCTTCATTAAAGATGTCGCGCTTTCCACCGCTTATGACTTCTGCATAGGCAGAGCCCGTAAAGCTTAAAACTAATAGTGCTACAAACAATTTTTTCATTTTTTTTCTCTCCTTAGAAAATATAATTTTAATCCATTTTATCTAAAATATGATTGAACAAACTGATGGCTGAAGATCTGAGTGTGTCGTCTAACATGCCATCCATGTGTGAATCGACTTGTTTCCATTTCTCTACGTAAGGGTCATAGGCTGCTTTAATGTTGCCCATGATTTCAGATAACATGTCGTCATATAAAACTTCATAGTCATCAAAGTCAGAAGGAACCTCTGAAGCGGATACAATGGATGAGCTTGCTAACATTCCTTCCATATAAAGAATATTTTGAATAAGAACCGTAAGGTCACCAATGTTTGTGCTGTTAATCGCGTTTTGATCAATATAGGCTCTTACTTTTTGAAATAAGAATGCAGAGGCGGTCAGTGTATATGCGTAGCCTAAATACTTCTCACCCAATTTCACAGCATCCGTAGGTAAAGCATTTCTTACAGTAAGTAGTTCTTGTGAATACGCCACCAAATCCTCTAAAGCAGGGCTCTTCTTATCAATACGTGCTAGGGCCACAGGTGTGATCTTGGCTTTTTTAGCCACATAGTTGATGTCCGCAACTCCACGCGAGAAGTAACTTAGAATCAAATTTTTGATCTCTACAAGTTCTGGATTGGATTTTTGTTTTAAGTAGTTATCAATCAAACCTACGATTTCAGGAGTCAATTGATTATGAATACTGTCTCTGATGAATTTGATTTGTTTGACTTGTTGTGAACTCACGGTGTGACTCTTTGAACCACCAGGACCATAAGTCTCATATAGAGAAGTGGCCTTGTCGCGAATTCTTGTGAAGTTGTTAGACTCTACTAATGAGCTGGAGTTTACCAGTCTTGCTAAAAGCAAAAAATCTATTTCTGATGGTGCTACTGAAATAAAAAAGTCTACAAACTCTTGGGCATATTGAATTTCAAATTCTGCACCCGCAACACCTCTTAAAGCAAAACTTCTTGCAAGTTTTGAAGATGGGTTTTTAGCAATATAAAGCTTTTCTAGGTTCCAGTTCTGAACCATTTGTTTGGCTCTGGCAAAAACCTGTGGATTCCCTTGGGCGACAGAAACCAACGCCTCTACCCCTTGATCTGAACTTAAGTTGGCAGCGTTCGCATCACCAAGCAAGGCTTCTGCTCTTAACTCATAGTAATTTGTTGCAAACAGGTTTCCAGTATAAATCCCATGCTCACGAAGTAAGTCTTGCGCCACTTTATTTCTGAAAGCCGATTGAAAAATAAATCCACCACCTGAACTGGCCCATTGGTTATATGAGATTCTTTTTGATCTCATTTGCATCATGTTTGGGCCAAAAGGACCTTTAGATTCTTTTTCAAGAGCTTGAAAGTAAGAGGCGATATCGGCGGCGTACGTGGGAACACTGAACGCCGACAAACATAAGACCATAAATAAACTATTTAATGCTCTCATCTTATCTGATCTCCGCTAAAATTTGTTGCTTTTCGCTTTCAAAAGCTTTTCCACCGCAGGCTTCTTGATTTGAAAATGGAGCACAACCTTTTGTTCTGCCAATCAGTCTTACAAATCTTTTGCTTAAGGATCTAGAGCCTCCACCATTTAAGCCAGAGTTGAACCCTTTGATTTTGTTAGATGTAAACATCTGAATCTTATCTTTTTCGTAGTTCTGTTCGTACAGTGGAAAACTGCCTTCAACAGTGTAGCTTGTTTTCACGCGTCCACGAGATCTTTCTGTAAAATAATCCTCTACAGTTTGAATTGAAATGGAAGGATTGATGATACGCAAACCACTCTTATCAAAAACATTTTTACCAAATAGTTTGGAGTAATAATCAATAAGATCCACACTGGCCTCTAAACCTTGTCCTTCTCTTTTGTCTAATCCTGAAGAGCCTTTAAGAGAGTAAGTGATGTAATAAGTTACACCCACAGCCACTGGGTTTCCTTCACCCGTAAGATCATAAATGTCGAAATCCGCAGAACTGTTACCAAACCAAAAGACTTTTTTCATCTTATCGTTTTCAACAGGCATACTTTGACGAAGTTCCCAAACATGTCCAATAGGAAGTCTTAAGCAACCATGGGATACTCCACCTCTTTTAACAGACCAGAAAGCAGCATGTGAACCAGGTATATTTAAAGCTTTCTTTTGTGATGAGTTAGGCCATAAACGCACTGCTGGGTTATGGAAACCGTTACCAACTCCTTCGTAATCCATTTTAGGTGCAAAACCATAATAGGGTTCGCTACGAATGTTATCTACTGCACTTCTAGAACCACCATCTGTGAAGTTGGCCAAACCTGCCGTCGCAAATTGATTGATTTTATGCTTGTACTTATCAGAAGTTGTCCCCTCAAGAGAACCTGTAGGGTAAATGGTAGTCACCTCAACATACGATAATGAACAGTCATTTAAACTGTTACAACTCTTAGCATCGACAAGTTGACCATTGTCAGCAAGAGTACGGATGTCATATTTACCATCTGTTACAGATTCAAAAAGTGCGTAGGTGGCTTTTACAAAACCTTCATCGCTAAGCACAGTAGCCTGATCAATAAGATTAGAAAGTTGAGACAATTCGGCATTGTTTAATTTTCTAGTAAGATTGATTCTTCCCATTAACATCTTATTCACTAAAACCATTGCTTCTTGAGTGCTAGATTTAGCAATACCAGAGTTCACAGTAGAAACGTTTTCGTCTCTCCATTTTAAGAACTCACGAGCAAGATCGATACGTACATCAAACGTACGTGCGGAGTTAAGTTGCTTTAAAGCTTTTAAACTCTCAGCATATAACTGTTCTTTTGTGATTTTTCTGGCATCAAAGTCTTCGACTGCATTTAAAACACCAGAGTTTAACACGGCATTAAAATTTTCTAAGTGAGGAAAGACCACCGCTTTACTGGGGCTAACATCAATATACTTGTCAGCGACAAGTTTATTGTAAAAGTCTTTACGAGTTTTAAGATCATAAAGATAATCATAAACGGTCTGCTCATCTAAAATCAGACTCACACGTGTTTGGTTTCCTCTTGAAACACGAATGTGTATGCGGTTGGGCTCTTGCACTCTGGGGATAAAACCCGTGTAAAAACTAGGATAATACCCATTCAGGGCTCCGTTTCCACCCGTCCAACTCACACCCCACACGGGTAACTGCTCGTTGTATTCTTCTACACTCATAGCCTGAGCCACATTGACTCCGCCTACGAGTATTGCGCTCGCACACATAAACACATACACCTTCTTGGCATAGCTCTTCATACTTTGATCTCCTGTTAATTTGGTCTTTTGAATGGGCCATTGTTATCCAAATGTGCGTAAAAAATCAGCAATAATCAGGGGGCGTAAAAATATTATAAAAGGAGTTTTACAGGATTTTCTTAAAAGCAAATAAACGGGTATATAGCCATAAGTTTTTGAAAAGAAGTAAAAACAAAACGGCTTAACTCTTGCAGAAAAAACTTGGCATGATGTCTCGGCCCCTTTAATTCCCATACAAAGGTCCGAAATTGTCTCCGTACAAAATTACACTAAAGTGGCCTTATTTCTTTGCCATGATCACCTCAAATGACCTTTAGAGGGTTGCGTCCTAGCAGGTCAGTACGCCAGTGGTATCTAAAGTTTTATCTTCTTTAAAATACACATCCTAATTTGTGTTTTTCTCTAAACACCACACCATAGTCTAGCCGTTTACGCTTAAGCGACCACCCAGACTCTTACGATAAGTCCCTATCACATCTAGGGGATTTACTATGTTGCGCTCAAAGCTTTTCTCTTCACTATGTATGGCTCTATTTTTAACTACACCTTTAATATTTGTAGGCTGCGGTGACAATCTCACACCTCAAGGCAGTCAAATAGAACAAGAGACTGGTTCAGACATCCCTGAAGATTCTGATGGCGACAACACTGGCTCTGATCGTGAAGAGCCCACAACCCCGACTGTAACTCTGGGCAGCCCAGAATCTGATCCCAACTTTGGTACTTTACCGAATGGCACCAAATTGACCTCCATCAAAGTCAGTGGCGTCGCTTTAAAGTTAATCACAGGTACAGGAAACACACTCACAAGTGCAAAATATCAAGAGTATCAGAAACTCAGATCCGCTTCAGAAACACAAGCTAACCATTTAGTGCAATGGACTTTTGCGAATTTAGAGACAGGTCAAATTTTAGCTCGCAGCGCTTCAGCTCATAAAAAATACTTTGGGGCTTCAAGTTCTAAGATTTTTGTGGGTGCCGCGCAACTGGATAAACATAAAGGTTCCATTACTGCAAAGCAGTTACAACAAATGGCGGACATGATTGTGGTGTCTTCTAATACGGCTTGGACTAATATGCAAAAAGACATCGGTGATGGAGATGCCAATAAAGGTCGTGAGCGCATTCATCAGTTCACCCAAAGAATGGGTTACACATTGACCCGTGGCTTTCAAGGTTATTGGGGAAGTGTACATGGCAATGAGCTTGTGCCAGACGAAACAGCCGAAATGCTTTTTGATACCTACCACAATCAATACCCAGGGGCCGAGACTTTATGGAAGATGATGTACACGTGCCGTACTGGTGCAAATCGTGGACTTAAATATATTCCAAAAAATATTTATGTAGGCGGAAAAACAGGAACTTACAGTGGACCGACCGAAAACCCTGAAACAGGTCGCAGTCACAACGTAAACATGAAAAATCATGTTCTGACCTTTAATATTCACGGCACCCAATATGGTCTTGTGATCTTTGCTAATAATGGATCTGATGAGTCTGTCGCCCTTTTAGCTGGCGGTTTAGTACAAGACACTTTGCTAAGTTCAAAAACCATGGCCTCACACATGTGGTGATCCCAGATGAACTGTTAAAGTCCTTGGATTATTATATGTGCACAGAACTAAAATCTGTTGCACGACATACACACCTTAACACGTTCAGTGTCTCTTAACGCTGTTTGCTGAGCCCATTTTTTTGTGCCTCTCGGAACCATCTTAAGTTATATCTGAGCGCAGATTTCTATTCTGTTTAAACTCTTGAAGGAGCGCTCTGTGATAACTACCAAAAGATTCATGCTTTTTATTTTGTTTTTTTCTTACACAAGCATAAACCATTTATCTATGGCCTTAGCCCAAGACACTCGTTCAGAACTTTTTTATCAAACCTATCAAGGTGAGCAGTTTATAGATGCGATCGTCAATTACAATCAATACAAACATGATGCTAGCCGTAGCAGCTCCTTGCCTGATTTTAATTACTCCGACATCTCTTTAAAGTTAGCCTATGAATATGGATTGCTAGATATGATTTCCGTGTACGGAAGCTTAAACCTTGGAAAAGAAAAGATAGATGACCTCTTTCAATTCAACGGATTAAGTTCTCTGAACCTGGGAGCCAAATATAGATTTAAATTTCAATCCAGTTCGTTCTTTTCAAGAATGAATTTGGGATTAGGAATCTGGGATAAGTTAGACTGTTCCGCAGGAGGTCCGACTACACCTGTAAAATGTAATCGTATCGATCAGAGCATCAATCTCAGTTTACTTGCTGGGTACATGTTTCAATTTGAAGAGGCCTATCTTGGTTTTTCTATCGAATCAGGGATTTTTTCTACAAAAGGAAAAACAGACCTTGCTGGTGGTAGTGAATTTAAAAAATCTCCTTCATCCATTGCTACTATTTTCTATGAGAAAATTCTTGGAGATTCCATCTGGGGTGGTTCTCTACAATATATCCGCTCTTCTTTTGGTGGGCACGAAGGAGACTCTTTGGCTTCAGGACTCTTCTTTAATAAGGATAGCGAATATGTGCAGTTCGCTAGAGTGAAAACCTACGCTCGCATCCCCATCCTCCCTGAGTTACACCTCTTAGGTGAGGTTCATTACAACTATATCCTCAAGCAAGACTCCTCAGATTTCGATGGAGGTTATGGCTTAGGTGCGAAAGCAGGGGTACGCTACTCCTTCTAGTCAGTAAGCATTGATCATTGCCACAATAGGGCTAAAATAGCTTTAAAGTTTTTCCTCTTTATTAGGTCGGGAATGTCAAAACGGCTTTTGCAACGGCTAAGCTAAAACATCTGTAAAGCTTCTCTTCTTTATTAGGTCTCACCACTTGGTGATTCACACTGCATCTTGTAGTTTCAAATTGAGACTGCAAAAGATTTTTTTATATCCACAATAATTTTGTCAAATATGATTTTTTCAGTTTTATGAAGGCTTCAACATATTGTTGTAGTTTTATTCACAGCCCACCTTTCGACTTTTTTTCTTGGTATAATCATATATGCGTGCACGTATACTGCGCTTCCTGCTCTCCCCCTCTACTTCTTGCAGAACTGATTTTTCCTCGCAGTAGACGTGCATAAAAAAACTCTAGCATTGGAGGAGTTATGGAAAAACAAAATTTAATCACATCCCCATCAGTCAACTTTAACTGTGTGGAGGAACTACTGCTTTGTGATAAACTCAATACAGAAGAAAAAATCGTTGCTCTTGAAAATTGGAAAGCCACTTGGCTTCTAGAGCTTTCCTCTAGTGACGAAGGTATGACAGAGTGCGACCATAGTCTGTATGAATGTGGAGCAAGCGTAGAAGACATTTCTGATGCTCTTCGATGCCTGAAGTCTGCGTCATGACGAATACACTCTTTGTTCAGCATAATAATATCAAGAGCGCGTATTCCGCTCACAAGCTCCATCCACTCAGACTTGACGTGGTGAAATTAGGATACAAATTTAAACACCCTATAAAAATTCAAAAGGGTATAACATCAATACTATTGAAAGGAGGCATCTATGAAACTCTATGGTTATAACATTACTTTCATTAACTGCTCCCCCGATGACAAGGTTCGAGCCGCACTTAGAGAAATGGCGGGCAGATTAAAATTTAAAGCACCTAGTAACTCTAGAATCAGAATTACTCTAGAGAAGAATCAAAATCTTTACTCTGGACACTGCCGTGTCGGTTCTATGGCTGGGATTTTTGTATCTCGCGCTGAACATCCCAACCCTTTAACCTGCATCAAAATGATGGAGCAAGATGCAAATGAAAAATTGCATGCTTGGGATTTGCAGCGTCAAACTTATTTAAAAACTTTTTGCAACAACTTCCCTAAAGTAGCGCAAGATTTTTTAAACACTCAAAACGACACACCTGCATCTGATGCCTCTTGATACCGAGAGGCTCTGTGTCTTTTCTCAAAACGAACCTACAGACTAAAGGGCCTCTTGGATAAGAGGCCTTTTTTAATTTTAACACAGTTCAGAATGATTCTTTGTAAAAAACTAAAAGAAAACTTCAAACACTCTAGGTTATTTCACCACCACGTTCCTCTATAATAAAAACATAAGCCGATCTAAAAGAGGAGGTTTTATGAACTACCAAGACGTGATTGCTAAATTCAAATTAGAAGACGAAGAGCTTTCATCGGCCTTTAAAAAAGCTGAAGGCACTACATCTAATGAGTCCATCTGCTCTTTTAACCCCGTCATTAAAAAGTATTTTTCTAAGCCTAGATTTTACAAACCATTGTCAATATAGAAAGGAGCACTATTATGACAAACACAAAGAAGCAACCCAACCAAAAGAAACAACCCGTTGAAGAGCGCAACATGCCACAACAAGAAGAAGAAACACGGCGCGCTGGCCGCGAAAGCGGTGAGCCCTCTCAGAACAGAAAACAACAACGCTAGTTTTGTTTTCTAAAAAGATAAAATCTCAATCCTCGTTGAGAATATAAATACACAGGCATCAAGCTACTCATCCCCCTTGTCGCACCCCTCCCTTAGGTCCAAAAGAAGAGGTCGCAAGGGGGCCTTTTTTATACTCGAAAGGATAGCTTCAAACTAAGAAAAATTGGGCGCCCCCCCCTTCCTGAAAAGTTATAGGCAGACATTTTCGCTGAAAAGTTACAATGGAAGCCGCCCTTCCATTTGATGTCTAGTCTTTAAACACCCCTATTAGGCCTATACAACCTTCTCGTCTCTATTAAGCCTGATCAGGCATGCTTTTTGATATTTTCTTGGTATGAATATCAAGATCTTAAACTCGTTTTTTATTTTGGCATGTGTTTTATTTGGGTTCCAAAACTGCGGTAATTTTTCTGCTCAGAACGCAAATTTATACGCAGGTTTATCTTCAGAAGATACAGACGGCAATGATGTCAGAGATATGGAAAAACGCACCGACATAGATCAACTTTATTATTATTTTGGCTTAAGTAAAAATAAAGAGGCTGCCCAAGCCCAGTACTTTGATGCCTTGTTTGATCTTACAAATAAAAAGGTCAATCTGACCCTTAAGCTCAAAGATAATATTTCTGAAATCAAAAAGACCCTTTCACTCAGTGATGCCGATGTCGCAAAGATTAAAGAGGCGACTCAGCAGCTGCAACTGGACAGTAAGCCGCACATTGATAGCTTAAAGGGCGATGCAGAAGAGTATATCATTTCGTATTTCTCAGATCAGTCCTCTTACATCGCACATCTTGAAACCTTAAAAGACCAGATCGAGGGACTTTCGATTAAAGATGGAAAGGCTCTGCTCACACAGACTCTTACAGAAATCTTAGCAAAAAAATTAGACCTGTCTTGGTTGCAAAAATTCACTTCTCTTCTTGAAAAGAAAGCCGAACTCAAATCTCTTGTCGCACGCATCAAAGAATTTTTAAAAAGTATTAAAATCACCATTGTAAGCTCAGGTACTTTAACCATAAAAATTAACTCTGGTGTATTCCAAAGCGAGATCATTAAAGAGATATAAGAACAAAATCCGAATAAGACTCTACAAATCCAAGTCGCAGTGACTCGACAGGGCTATACAAATTCATTTGAGAACTCTGGGTGACAACGGTCTTGCAAGGAGATTTAAGAATTTAAGCGCAGAGTGAGCTGCTACCTCTCGCAGAAGATTTAAGAATTCCATAAGGGCTCGTGCGTAAATATCTGAAATAATTTGAATATGAAGTGCATTTATAGCTATTGTAATAGGTATGATGCCTCGTTTTCATTACAAGCTTTTGTTGGTCGTCTCTGTCCTCAGCGTGAATGTCGCACGGATAGCCTGGGGGCAGGATGCACTGAGATTATCTTGGTCTGAATCTTTAAAGATGGCTACAGAGAACAACCCTGAACTTTTAGCCGCTAAAGAAACCCTACGCGCTGTAGAGCTACAGGAGAACGCGGCCCTTAGTGGCTTCCTCCCACAGATCAGTGCCAGCTTAAGCCATAGTAAAACCAACTCTTCCTTTGTGGGTGGGGGCGGTGGTATCCCGCTTGGCGGAGCCTCTGACACCCGCGAAGTCACCATGGCCCAACTGAACGGCACGTGGAATCTCTTTTCTGGGTTTCAAGATATGGGACGTTATGAACAGGCTAAGGCCAACACCAGAGCCCAGCTCGCCCAACTGCAAAACACAAAAGCGCGCATCAGTGCTGATTTAAAAATCGCTTACCAAGGTTTGCTATATGCCCAATCTTTTGTGACTCTCACCAATGAAATTGTAAAACGCCGACAAGAAAACTTACGTCTTGTCGAGCTTCGCTATGAAAGCGGTCTTGAAAACCGAGGGTCCGTGTTACTATCACAAGCCAATTACGAACAGGCAAAGTACGACAATATCGTGGCTGAAAATGCAGTCAGAGTGTCCTCCTCTCAATTAGCCAGAGTTCTTGGTGTGGATGAAGCACATAAACTTGAAATCTACGATCCCGTGCCGATTCACGATCAAAACCTGAATGCCAAACCTGATTTTCAGAAAGCAGTTTTGCTCAACCCTGAAGTGCTTCTGGCTGAGGCTCAAGAGGTTTTGGCCAAACAGTCTTTGCGTGTATCACGTTCTACATTTATGCCTTCGTTAAATCTGACAGGAAGCACAGGCCGTATGCGTGTAGTGGATGACCCTAACGATCGCACAACATGGTCTATTGGACTCAATCTCAGTTTTCCGCTCTTTAATGGCGGGCAAGATTACTATGGGATCAAAGCCTCTTCGGCTCAGCTTTCTGCCGCATCTAGCACCTTAGAAAATATGCGCCGATCTGTCTTAGCCCAAATCGAACGCGCCTATGCAGCATACGTGGAGTCCATTGCTAAACTGCGAGTCGACAAATCCTTTCGAGACGCCACAACCATTCGTTCTGAAATTTCTAAAAAAAGATACAACAATGGTCTCATCACCTTTGATGACTGGAACATCATTGAGGATGATTTAATTTTAAGACAAAAATCTTATTTACAAAGCGTAAGAGAACGCGTGGTCGCTGAAGCCACCTATGAGCAGACGTTAGGACAAGGAGCCATTCAATGAGAGGCGGAAAAAAATTATGGATTGTTGCTGGGTTGATCCTCCTACTTGTGATGGGAGTCTGGATCTTTAAATCCAAATCTAGTACACCCACCACCTACGAAGAATATCCTGTCTTTAGAGGCAATTTACAGATCACCGCTATGGCCACAGGAACTGTGAAACCAGAAAACCGTCTTGAAATTAAACCTCCCATAGCAGGACGCATTGATCAGGTGTTGATCAAAGAAGGACAAGAGGTCAGCAAAGGCCAAATCCTTGCCATGATGAGCTCAACAGAACGCGCAGCCTTATTAGATGCCGCTAGGTCTCAAGACAAATCTGAAGTCAAAAAATGGGAAACACTTTACCGCCCTACTCCTATTTTAGCTCCCTTAGATGGCACTATCATTCTACGAAGTATTGAGGCTGGGCAAACCGTCACCAATGCCGATGCTGTTCTTGTGATGTCAGATCGTTTGATCGTCAAAGCACAAGTGGATGAAACAGATATGGGACTGATTGAGCTGGGACAAAAAGCAGAGATCATTTTGGATGCTTACTCTAAAGAAAAGATCACCGCCAAAGTGGATCACATCGCTTTTGAATCCACCACCACAAATAATGTGACCACTTATGACATTGATATTCTACCTGAGGACACACCCAAGTTCATGCGCTCAGGGATGACGGCCAACGTGACCTTTTATGTGAACACCAAAGAGAATGCGCTTTTGCTTCCCACAGAAGTGATCATCTACGAAAATGGTCGTCCTACTGTTTTAGTCAAAGACGCTCACGAATCTCGTCGTCTGTCTTTTACCAAAAAGAACATCAAGCTTGGTCTGAGTGACGGTAAAAACAGCGAGGTGCTTGAAGGCCTTAGTGATGGCGACATTATTCTAAGCACTAAAATCATCATCGGTGACCGCGAAGAAAGCTCCAACCCCTTCCAACCTAACTTTAGACGAAGAAACAAATAAGATGATCGAAGTTAAAGATATCAAAAAAACCTATACCATGGGGAGCACCCAGGTTCACGCATTACGAGGCGTGAATCTCACCATTGAAGATGGTGACTTTGTGGCCATCATGGGGCCCTCTGGAAGTGGTAAATCTACACTGGCGCATATTCTTGGTTTACTTGATGTACCTAGTTCTGGGTCTTATAAACTGAATGGGCAAGAAGTGGCCAAAATGTCAGAAGACTCCTTAGCTATTCTTCGTCGTAATGAAATTGGGTTTATATTTCAACAGTTCAATCTTCTGCCTCGTCTCAATGCCTATGAGAATGTTCTTCTTCCTATCTTCTATTCTAAGAAACCTTCAGGCTCACAGAACGCCCACGAATTATTAAAACTTGTTGGTCTTGATCAACGCGAAGATCACCGCCCTAATGAGCTCTCTGGAGGACAACAGCAGCGCGTGGCTATTGCCCGTTCACTTGTCAATCGACCTCGTATGATCTTAGCAGACGAACCCACAGGAAACTTAGATTCCGTAAGCGAAAAAGAGATCATGAGAGCCCTTAAAGAACTTAACGATCAAGGCATCACTGTCGTCATGGTCACACACGAAGATGAGATCGGGGCACAGGCCAAGCGCCTGATTCGTATGCGTGACGGCGCCGTACAGTCCGATGAACGTTTAAGACCTATTGGTGCAAAGAATTTAAGTGCCCAAGGGGATGCACCTACAGATTCACAAAAAAATACACCTTCTCCTCTAGCCTTGTCTCCACTTAAGAGCACTTCACCAGACGCTCCCTCTTCTAGTTTTGGCCTTAAAGAATTAGGGGGGCATTTTCAACAAGGGTTTAAAAGTTTAGCGGGAAATAAAATCCGAACCGCACTCTCCATGTTGGGAATCCTAATTGGGGTTGCCGCCGTCATCGCTATGTTAGCCTTAGGAACTGGCGCACAAAGGGCTATTGAGAAACAACTCTCTTCTTTAGGATCAAATTTATTAGTCTTACGTACAGGAGGAATGAGACGAGGTGGTGTGGCACAACAAGCAGGCGAAGGCACCCGTCTGACTCGTGATGATGCCAATGCCATAAAAAATCAGGTTCCTTTTATTCATAACGTGGGTCCCTATGTGAACGGTCGTGGGCAAGTGGGTTATCTGAATAAAAACTGGAATACAGAACTTTTGGGAGCCACACCCAATTATACAGAGATTCGTGCCGCCATACCCAACATTGGGCGCTTCTTTACAGAAGAAGAGAACATGCAGCGCGCACGAGTGGCCGTGGTGGGAACCACTATTGTCAGAGAACTTTTCAACGGTCAAAATCCTGTAGGCTCTATTCTTAAGATCAACAAAATAAGTTTCCAAGTGATTGGAGTTTTACCCGAAAAGGGAGCTGGTGGATGGCGAGACCAAGATGATCTGATTGTCGTTCCTCTGGCCACGGCCATGTATCGCCTGTTGGGCAAAAACTACGTGGATTCCATGGACATTCAAGTCACTGAAGCCAGTATGATGGATCAGGTGCAGAGCCAAACCTTACAGTTTCTTTATACACGCAAACGCGTGGCTTTATCACAAAGAGATGATGCGTTTACCATTCATAATATGGCTGACATTCAAAAAGCTCTGTCACAGACCAACAAAACGATGACTACACTCCTTGCCTCGATTGCCGCCATCTCATTACTTGTTGGTGGAATTGGAATTATGAACATTATGCTGGTCTCTGTCACAGAACGAACCAAAGAGATCGGCTTAAGAAAAGCCATTGGAGCCAAGAAGTCTGACATCCTTATGCAGTTCTTAGTAGAATCCGTGGCGGTGAGTGTGCTAGGAGGTGTGGCAGGCATCTTTATTGGCTGGGGCGTGTGTGTGGCCATTGCCAGTGCGACAGAATGGACCACAAGCATTTCACTGCATTCGATTTTGATCTCTTTTGGTTTTTCAGCATTGATCGGAATTATTTTTGGAATCTATCCAGCCAAAAAAGCTTCAGCCCTTCATCCTATAGATGCCTTGAGATACGAATAAAAAAGCCCCAATCATAACGATTGAGGCATTTCATTTTCTTCACTTAGAACATAAGCAACTTAACAGGAACAACCCGTATACGGCGGAATCAACAACTTTGTCAGAGTCTCTACCCGCCTCTATATATATGCCTACCTTCTAAAAGCTAGGCAGCAGCAAGAAGCAACAGATACTCACTATTGTGGGAAGTAATGCTGCTAAAAGTAACTTTAAAGGACTGATCAAACCCCCTTCAAATCTATCCTTAAGCATTCCATAACCCGCAGGGTTAGGAGCGTTAGCAATCACAGTAAGACCACCCCCAGTGACCGCACCCGCAACCAAATAATATTTAGCGGCTTCAGATAGATCCACTAAAGAACCCAGATAGGTTAAAGCGGCGTTATCAGTAATCGCCGTTAAAGCTGTAGCTCCAAAATAAAGTGGGAGATCGCCCAACATCACTAGCACATCTTGCAACCACCACTTTTGAATGGAACCCAAGACCACAAGACCACCCAAGAAGAATCCCACAAGCAGTGATTCTCTGAGTTTTAATTTGTCTTGATACTCTTCTGTCACCTTTACAAAGCCGATAAAGAATAAAAATAGTCCCGCAAAAAATACCAAATGGTGAGACGTGTACACAGTAAGCCCAATAAATAGAATGTGCGCCAGATACATCCACCAAGTCGGATTCATGCGAGCCTCATGCTCATCGCCTGACTCAAGATTACCCGTTAATTCTTTACGGAAGATATAAGTGTAAATGGCTGTACTCGTGACAATAGCTATTACCGCCTTCCAACCAAAGTGCAAGAACATATACTCCATACCCCAACCATACTTAGAGGCCACCATCAAAACAGGAGGAGCCGCAAAGTGAGTCAGAGTTCCACCAATAGAAATGTTCACAAAAAGTAAACCAATGGTGGCATACTTAAAGCGCGTACTCATTTTATGAGAATAAAAATATTCCACTAAAATCAACGACGTCACTGTCATGGCCGCAGGCTCAGTAATAAAGGAACCCAGAATAGGTCCTACAACTAATGCTGAAATGTAAAACGACATCTTTGACGAGAAAGGTAAAACTCTTGAAGCCGTGCGGATGATATTGCCCGCAAGCAAGATGATGGGTCTTGTCGCAGCCATACACATGATCACAAATACAAAGCCAGGCTCTGTAAAGTTTTGAGACTCAAGGTAGTGTAACCCACCCGCAATCACATGGTGAGCGTCATCGTAAACCGCAAATCCCATGGTTAATGAATAAAGCCCTACAAATATCCCTGCCCATAAACCAAAAACCACTTCTACTTCACCCAGAAAGTGACATAGGTTTTCGCCGATACTGCCCTCTTTGTATTTATGGGCCATTTTTTGAAAAAAACCGACAGAGAATGTATGCAGCACAGCCAGCGCGAAGCATACCGTTCCAATGATCTCAATTAAAGATGGAGTGCTACTCATACCGTATTCCTTTATAGTTGAATTATTGTTTTAATTTTAAGGCAGATTATACCAAGGGTCTCTTTTGCACAATGAGGTTTTTTGACCATAGACAGACTGTGTCTGCCGCTTTTGTCAGCACTATCATATTATATAAAGCCTGCCCTCATGAATTTAAGATAACATTATGATGAAGACACCAAGACATTGCCCCACCCTACGCTTACAAGACCCGCAAAAGGACTAACCTATGAAACCTAAAGTACTTATTTATAAAAAGAGCTTTCCCCAAGAGGTGATTGATAAAGTGTTAGCTCCCCATTTTGATGTCTTTGTGCTTGGGATCGGAACCCCCGAATTCAAAGAGCACCTTAAAGATACGGTAGGCATTATCGGCTGGGGCGGGCGCATTGATCGCCAGTTTTTAGAACAAGCCCCCAAATTGAAAGCCTTTTCCACAATATCTGTGGGATATGATCATTGTGACCTAGCGGCCATGAATGAACTTGGCATCCGACTGATGCACACTCCCGACGTTCTGACTGAAGCCGTTGCCGATAGCGCCCTTGCGCTGATGCTAGCTACGACCAGAAGAGTGGTTGAGTTAGATCGTCATATTCGCCAAGGTCAGTGGGTGAAGTCCGTTTCTCCTGAATGGTATGGACAGAATATGTATAAAAAAACTTTAGGGATCGTGGGAATGGGGCGCATTGGAAAAGCCATCGCTAGACGCGCCCACTTTGGATTCGACATGAATATACTTTACCATTCACGAACCGCTCATCATGATGCCGAACAAGAAACCCACGCCCAATTTATAGGACTAGATGAGCTTTTACAGTCCTCTGATTTTGTGTGCTGCGTTTTACCCAAAACCCCACAAACTTTACATTATTTTAAACAAGAGCACTTTGAAATGATGAAGTCCACAGCCATATTTATAAATGTAGGACGCGGCCAAGTGGTCAAAGAAAATGATCTCGCCCATGCCCTTGTCCATAAAACCATCTATGCCGCGGGCCTTGATGTCTTTGAAGTGGAGCCTTTGCCCTTAGACTCTCCCCTGCTCAGCCTTGATAATGTGGTTTTATTTCCTCACGCCTCGTCAGCCACGGTAGAAACCCGTTTCGCCATGGACGAAGACGCCGCCCAAAACCTTGTAAATATCTTAACAAAACCCAACACAATAAAAAATTGCGTTAATCCTAACTTATGCTAAGGTGCGCTCACTATGAAGTTGGTGTGCTTTTTTATATCTATTCTGCTTGTCTGTACTGGTGTGACTCATGCAAATACCAGCAAGCCCAAAAAACCAATCTCTTCGGCAGAACTGGGGGATGGCTCGCCCTTTACGCCTATTACTTTTGGCAATGGCATTGAGTTTTACGAACCCGATAGCGAATTCAGAATGAACTTAAGATTTCGAGTGCAAAATCGCGCTGATTTTATCTATTCAGAAAACTCAAGCGAAGACATGAATTACAGCTGGGCTGTAAGACGTGCTCGTTTAAGAATGAATGGTACGGTCTTTTCACCAAAGCTACGTTACTTACTGCAATTGTCATTTAGCAAAGGCGATCAAGATTGGAACAATTCCAAATTTTCAAACGTGGTTCGTGATGCCATTTTTACTTACGAAATCACACAACGCTGGCAAGTGGCCTTTGGACAAGGAAAGCTACCTGGAAACCGACAACGCGTTGTCAGTTCTAGCGATCAACAGTTTGGGGATCGCTCTATTGTCAACGGGGCCTTTAACTTGGATCGCGATTTTGGGTTTCAGACCCAATATGAAATTCCCATCAGCACCGCCCTTGTACGCCTGAAAGGTGCCATCAGTTCTGGAGAAGGGCGTAACCAATCCGTTCCCTCTGATGACAAACTGTTTTACACCACACGCGTTGAATTTTTACCCTTTGGACGCTTTAAACAAAATGGCGATTACTTTGAAAGTGATTTAGCTTATGAAGACAGTTTAAAGGCCAGCTTCGGTTATACGTTTGCATACCTAGATGGAGCCGCTCGAGCCAATGGTGGAGTCGGGGAAATCTTCACCACAACAGGTGATGCTGGTGACCCTGTGGAACGTCGTACTCATACTGTTCACTATGCGGATGCTCTTTTTAAATATCTTGGGCACTCTTTATACTTAGAATTTGTGAATAAAACAGCTAAAGACCCCATCATCAACCCCGCACAAGCTGTCTTAGTGGGTCATGCCTTTAACGTTCAAGTCGGCAAGATGCTCCATCCAAAACTAGAAGTTGCCGCAAGATACTCTGCTATTTTTCCTGAATCTGGTGTCTCAGCATACCATGACGAGATTAAAGAATGGACCTTGGGTGTGAACTACTTTCTAAGTGGTCATAAAGTTAAATTGCAAGCTAACGCGGGATACACCGAAGACGTAGGCGCACTTGGGCGTTTGCAAATGGAGCTTGGGATATAAATTCAGAGCCCACGAGTTCGGAGCGCTGGGCTCGGAGTTCAGTATGTGGGTGCCACTTATGGCAGTGTCTTTTTTAGTATAATTATTTTGAATTTACCGTTGCTGTGAGTTGAGCGTTGTAAAAGTGGGTGTCGTTTACAAAAGCATCAGCGGTGATAAGAAGGTCTCCCGAAAGTTCTCCCGCAGGAAGTACAAAGTACACAAGATTGATCCCATTCGGGCCATAACTTTTGGAGCTGCTTGCAAAAGAGATCACTCGTTCAGAGTCCACTCTTCCAATCATATTGATTACTCCCCACTTGCCCACTAAGACACCTTCAATATCTGAATCTTCAGACTCATTCCATAATAATTTCCACGTTGTCGGAGTGTTTGAATTATCTAACTCTAAAGCAAAGTCAGAACTGATCACAAATTCATAAGCCGTTTCATCGACACTAGATTGATCTTCAGTAGAGTTTTCAACATCACCTAGGCAACCAGAGACAAACACCACTGTCATTGCACTTAAAAGAAGTTTTTTGATCATTTTACACCTCGACTAAAGTTCTTGCTGTTCTTTCTTCACCTTATACTGTTCGGTTGATTCGTGACGAACTCAAGCCATTCTCGCCTTTGGTCCCACAGAAAATCATCTTAATTTTTGGCAAGTCTTATCGCTTGCGATCTCTTTTTGACCCAAACAACGACAGTACTTTTTATCACTATGCTCTGGCATATTACAGATTTCACTGATTTGGAATTCCGCCAGCTTTATGTCCATCTCTGTGGCCTCTTCATTTAAAATGATATTAAAGCAACTATACGGATCTCGATGCGAACACGATTTTTTGGCCAAAGACAGTGCATCCACTTGGTCACCTTCAAGCACTCGCAAATAAGATAAAAGGCGACAGGCATAATTTAGATTTTGGTCACATTCTGTCTTCCATTCCGTCTCAAACATTTTTTTAGAAGGATTATCAAATAACCAAAAGGCGTTCTGCACATCTTTATAAAAAATATGATGCTTGTCATTTGTACGCTCAATCTTTAACACAGAAATCTGACTTGAAACAAATATGGGAGCTGCAAGAATAAATAAACCCAATAAAGCCGAAAACACAACAAAGGCCACCGAGAGTCGACGTCTGGGAATAGATTTTAATCTCTGCAACTCAGCCTTGGCACTGACATCATGAGCGATTTTTCTTTTATGCTCTAGCCAATTTATGATTTTGATTCCAGAGGTGTGTCTTTTGGTTTGATCTGCGGATTCAAATTGCGGCAGGTTAGAAAACCATTGGTGTTGAGATTTTGGAATGACAAATCTCTTCCCCAATTTGAATTTGATTTTTACAGCTCCAGTCCATCCTAACTTGAGCGCTTTGGCTTCGCTTAAATCATAGACCTTATCCCATCCCAAACCTAAAAAGTTTTTTCGCACTACAATTAACCGCTGTCCGATAATGATCTGCGCAGGATAAGAGGCTATACGTACTAGATGGATGAACAACATCACACCACATGTAACTACAGCCAAGTTAAAATCAAAACCTTTATAATTAAGCTTTAAGATGTACATCAGAGACATAAACATAAAAAGCCCAAAAGTATTCAAATACAACGGCAAGAACGACTGGTTTAAAACCAAGTCTTGGTCTGAAGAAAGCTGTTCCGTAGAAGATTTTTTGTCTGTGGTCTCTTTGGAAAAAAAGATGGCCATAAAACAACCAAAAGGAATCCCAAAAAGTAAAGCTTTTGTGGGTTCAAAACAGCCAGCAGAACACAGCATCCCCATAGAAACACCCATAAGCATCGAATATACTATAAATATTTTAACTTTAAAATATCTGAGTGGTTTCATCATGCTGTACATGAATTTACTATCGGAAAAAGCCCTACTTCTCTAAAAGTGATCTCAGGATAAAAAGCACGACCTTTATCTAAACTCCAAGATTTTTACAAATGTCCATGCCCCTCACCCAAGCGCATGAAAACCCCTTACCCATACCCTAGTTTTCTGAATCCCACTCTGGGTATTTCTCTTCCTTCCTCAAGGGCCAGAAGAAGCCTTGATCCATATCTCATAAAAGCCTTCTCAACTCCTATTCATAGCGCAATTTTAAGTTTACTTTGACAAGCTTTTACCTATAACATACAGAGTGCAAGATGGATTTTTGCCCATAAAATAGACTGCCAAAGTGCCCCTTTAGCATCTGTGAGTCGTGGCCCATCTCAGTTTAGTAAGGATGAAAATTTATGGATATTTTGATACTCATGTTTGTTCTTTTCATGTTTGCCGTCGGAGCCATGACCTATGTCTACGCCTTTAGAGGTCAAGCACGCTTTGAAAGTCTCACGGAATACTTACGTAAAGGCTGGCCTATTTTTGCTCCCTTAAACTGTACGCTATATATGGTCACTCAAAAGCGTGCCAGCAAACCCATCATGGACGTCAAAGACTTTCCTGAACTGCAAATCCTTCAAGACAATTGGCAAGTCATTCGCGACGAAGTGCTAGAGCTTTATAAATCAAAAGCGCTAGATGCCACTGGAGACTCTGCCAACACATCCTACTACGATATTGGATTTAGGACCTTCTATAAATATGGCTGGAGAAAGTTTTATCTCAACTGGTATGGTTACACTCACACCTCAGCCCAAAAAAGTTGTCCAAAAACAGTAGAGCTATTAAGCCGCGTGCCTTCAGTCAATGGTGCTATGATTTCTGTGCTTCCGCCCCAATCTAAATTGACGCGACATCTTGATCCTGTGGCCTGCTCCTTACGATATCATCTGGGTCTAGCTACTCCTGAAGATGACAATTGCTATATCAATGTGGATCAAACTTCTTACTCTTGGCGCGATGGTGACGCATTTCTATTTGACGAAACTTACCTGCACTATGTTTTTAACAATACAGATAAAACTCGATTGATCTTAATGTGTGACGTAAACAGACCCACAAATTTTATCGGTAAAATCATCAATGGAACTTATAAAATTCTAATGAAGATCACTGTTGTTCCCAACACAAATGAAGACAAGAGAGGTCTAGTAAATGTGGTTTTCTCTAGCCTTGCTCCTATCTTGGCAAAAAGTAAATCCCTAAAACAAACCAACAGAAAAGCTTACTTGGCCTTAAAGTACTCGGTGAATACGGCACTGATCGCCCTACTTTTATTGTTAGTCGCAGGTTTTATTGATCTTGTAGACGACTTGATTGACTACGTACTTTAAACACAGATTTTGAGCATCACTGGGCAAAGCACCGATCGTCTGTTTACCCAGTTAAAACCTTTGCGCTTTTGTAAATATTTATTCTTCATCCTTTTAGTTTTACTAAACCATTATTCTTCTAACGTAGGACCACGATAAAAAGAAGTGGTTCTTAGGTGGGGTGGCATCCAGTCATGAGCCCAACCTCTTACGGGTTCTGCAACTTGAATTTCTCCGTCCCAACCAGGCAAAGAGGCCATCAATATTTTTTGTTGTAGCTTAAACTCTTCCATATCTTCAGAAGCCACGGGATCAGCTGAAGGAAACTTTTGTCTGAGCGGATCTACGTACCTACCATTGACATAGAATTCGTAATGCAGATGAGGGCCTGTCGATAAACCTGTATTTCCTGTATAAGCCACAATCTGTCCTTGTCGCACTTTGGCTCCTCGACGAACACCTTTAGCAAAACCACTTAGATGTTTATAGGCTGTTTGATAAGTGGAGTTGTGACGGATTTTTAAAACGTTCCCTCCGCCACCACTGTACTGAGACATTACTACCGGGCCATTCGCGACACTTCTTACAGGGGTACCGATGGGGGCACCATAATCTACACCATTATGAGGACGCACTACTTTTAATTTAGGATGAAATCTTCGGCGATTGAACCGAGAGGTGACTCGAGCAAACTTCAGTGGGCTCTTTAAGAACATCTTTCTTAAGCTCTCCCCCTCTGCATTGTAATACCCTTTATCTTTGCCCTCGACTCTTAATAAAAAAGCCTGATAGGGCTTACCCACATTTTCATACTCAGCCACAAGAATTGAACCCCAGCCCACAGGAGTTCCCTTTACTAATTTCTTTTCAACTACTAAACGCCAACGGTCACCCACTTGCACTTCACGAGCAAAGTCGACCTCCCAACCAAAAATTTCTGCTAATTCCGCAATGAGTGTCGGGTCCATTTTGGCGTTGAGAGCGGACTCCCACAATGTGCTTTGCACTTCACCCACAAAAGAGACCAGTTCGATATCTACTTTTTCTTCAATGTGCTGAGCTTCCCAGGTGCTGGTTTCTAAGTTTTTGCGAACTTGTAGCCTTTCTAGCGCAGAAAACCAAAACTCAATAGCCAATAGGTTTTTAGCCTCATCTTGTTCAATACGAAATCGCGTTCTAGGGTGCATGCGAGAGAGGTTTCGGATCGGTTTTGCAGCATTCACCATCTCTATAATATCAATAGATGAAACCTCTTGCTGGCGCAGGTATTCATACAGAGTATTTTTGCGACCAATCATGTGAGGGAACTGCTTTTCTATGGGCAGAGGGGGTGCAGGTTTCCTTTTCACCTCTTCTTGGGCGGAGATTTGAGATTTGGCTTTAGAATTGGTCTTCTTTTTTTGCGTGTCTTCGTTGATTTTAAGCCCTGTCACAATAGCAAAGCTTGCTACTGCCAAAACAAGGGGCACAATCACATTCTTCAGTCTTATCTTCATACCCTAGAAAGAGTACACAGGGTGCCCTTTATTGTCACTATCGCTCGCCAAGAGTTGTCCGCAAATTTTGCCCCACGGACTCAACTTAAATGTATGCCTTTTGAGCCCCTTTTCCTGCCTTATTTTTAGGTTCAGGGTTGGTATTTATTTTGCCCTATATCAAGGCGGAGAAGGAAGGTAGATGTTATGAAAATTAAAAAAACACTTATTAAAATACTGGTGCTAAGCTTTACTGCTGTTGCCATTACAGCATGTAGCAGTGGAAGCGATTCTAGCTCAAACAAAAACGATTATGTTTGGGAAAACGGCGTTTGTAAGTCCAGAAAAGATAAATGGATTGTTGAAAACTCTCGCTGTCAAAACGGAACTTCTGGAGGCTACTATATTGGTTCAAATGGCCAATGTTATAACTCTTCAAACACAGTTGTTGCCTCAACATATTGTGGAATCACAACTGGTGGAACAACCACTGTATCTGCGGCTTACTATGATAGCTATGGCAGATGTATCTATAATAACCAAGTTGTAGATTACTGGTACTGTGGTGGCCAACAACAAGTAGGATACTATCCTGGATATGGAAGCTACTACGGTGGCGGCTATAGTTACGGCGGTTATATGCAAGCAGGCGTACAGTTAGATGGAACAGCTGCCTTATTAGGACTTGGTGTTCTTGGATTGATCTCTCTGTTCTAAGTTTGTGACCTGATTACACATCTACTGGTTTAAACAAAAGCCAACAACGTCAGTTGTTGGCTTTTTATTTTTAGGGCTTAGACCTGAGCTTTGGCTTTTATATCTTCTAAATATTAAACCTTGAACTCTAATATTGATCCTTTGAATTCAGTCATTATTTTGTGAAAGCTATTTTTTCTTAGGTTGCTCAAGGGCCGCTTGAATTCTTAAATCAATGCTCACTTGATCTCCGACAACTGGACCTGCTTCAACCACATTATTCCAAGTTAAACCAAAGTCTTTACGATTCAATTTTGTTTTTGCAGAGAACGCCGCTTTCTCGTTTCCAAAACCGTCTTTCACTGTACCCAAATATTGAGCATCAAGAGTAACGGGCTTAGTCACACCTTTCATGGTCAATTTTCCTTGTACCGTGAATTTATCAGGCGTGCCTGTAATACCTGTACTGACGAATTTGATATCAGAATTTTTTTCTACATCAAAAAAATCTGCCGATCTTAAATGATCATCTCGTTTTGAATTGGCTGTATCAATAGACTTTGCGCTGATAACCACATCAATTTTAGATTTATTAAATTTTTTATCTAATTGGACAGTACCGCTAAAGTCTGTAAATTTCCCTTCCACAGTAGAGATCACAAGATGAGGAATTTCAAATCCGACTTTAGAGTGAGCGGTATCTACTTGATATTTTCCAGGTTTATAATCTTTTGCAAACGCAGAAAAAGACAACAATAGGGACGTCATCACTACACACATTAACTTCATATATATCTCCTTACTTTGAGTATTAAAAAAATCTCAAAACAACCGTAACCATGTTTTGAGTTTCTGTTCTGCATAAATCTAACATCACTTCATCTAAAGCATAAGTGTTAAAAAACTTTAACATGATGGCCCAACTCATGTCTTGTGTGTTTTTTTTCACAAAAGAATATATAATGAAAATATGAAGATACTTTTATTTGCTGGCAGCCTAAGAAAAGACTCATTGAATAAAAAACTACTCGCTTGTGTTGCGCGCTCGCTTCATTCTCAACATCAAACCAAAGTTCTTGATCTGCAAGTCTTAAATATACCCGTTTATGATGGGGACATTGAAACTGAACATGGAATTCCCCAAGGTGTTTTACGTGTGGCTGAAGCACTTTCTGAGGCCCATGCTGTGATCATTGCCACTCCTGAATATAACGGCAGTATCTCTTCACCTTTAAAAAATATTTTAGATTGGACATCTCGAATTCGCCCGACTCACCCCTGGGGAAAGAAGCCCGTTTTGTTACTGGGCGCATCAACTGGAGTGTTCAGCGCGATGCGCGGCCTCACTCATTCGCGCACACCTATTTTAAATTTAGGAGCTTATCTTTACCCCAATGTGTTTGGATTAGGTCAAGCCGACAAGGCCTTTGACAGCCAAGACCAACTTATAGATGAAAACACTGAGAGCCGTTTGCAAAATCTGATCAATGAGTTTGTGTCTTACGCGCAAAGACTGACTTAACTTTTTAGAACGCTTTTCTCATTTAATATCCTAGGTTTGTTTTAAAACCCATTATGGCACCAGTTATATTTTTAATTTTTTTAGGACACTAGACTGAATGTTAAATCTTTAAATGACACTTTTTTAAATCGTCCTTTATACAAAAATAAGTTAAGATTATTCTTTGTGTTATAAGCTCAAAAAAACCATTTTTAGTGGAATGTATCATCAGGGGTTGAGTAACGTATGTTTAAAATTCAATTTTTACTTCTGCCATTGTTTTTTTCTATTCAAACTGTAGCCCAGACGCAAAATAACGTTGAGCAGTTCAAGACCCACTCCCCTTTTTGGCAAGCTCTCGAAGTAGAAAAGCAAGCTTTAGAAAAACAATACCAAGCTATGGATCTGGAAGTGGCCACACAGTTTAATTTGGAGCTTATACATTTTACCGATGATCGAAAGGCCCTGTTAGTTTTGCCCGTCAAGCAGGAAGAACTCTTCTTGTCTGCGAATATTTCCAAATACTTCTCTACAGGAACACGCTTAGAGTTCTTAACCAACACTACAAGCACTGAATACAGAACTTTGCCAGGCACAAACCACTTAGGCAGCTTCCAATTGTCACTGAGTCAAAACCTTTGGAGAGACTTCTTTGGTCAAGGCGATGACATCCGCCGCAAAAGAAACCTTAAGGACTACGAGCTTAAACTTTTACAAGTCAAAATGAATCAAGCTCAATTGTTATTACGCTTTGAACAGATCCTTTGGGATTATATCGCAGCCAACGTGGAACTGCGCTTGCGCCAAGAGAGTCTACGACGCTGGACCGAGATCGAAACTTGGATGCGAGGTCGATACAAACGTCTTGTGGCTGAACTTGTCGACGTGAAACAAATTTCGGCCACTAAAATTTTAAGAGACATTCAAGTTCAAACTATCAAACAAAGATTAGAGAATTTAAAAAACGAACTGGATCAACTCGGAGGTGATGGATTTTCTAATAAAATCGTGATGACTGAGGACTTGTTACAAGTTTCACAAAATGAAATTTCAAAAGCCAGTGATGCTTTTTCAATCGAAACTCAAATCCTTGATAAAACAGCCGAAGTCGCCGAGCAAGATATGTTACGAACCGCAGAGAACATTAAACCCGATCTTAAACTTTCTTTTGCAGTAGGAAGACGAGGAATTGATAACTCTGCTACTTCTGCCTGGATTGACGCTTATGATAGCGATCATTTTTTTACACAAGCTGCGCTTACATTCTCTACTCCCTTAGATTTTTCATTACTGAAAAAATCTTCTGACAGTGCCAAGCTTATGTATGAAGCGGCAAATATTAGAAAGACCCAATCTCTACGTTCCGCAAGATTAGAATGGACTAACCTTCAAGGACAAATCCAAGAGCACTTCCGCCGTATTAAACTCTTAAGAACTCTCACCAAAGAACAACAGGATCGTAACGAAGCTGAACGTAAACGTTTTTTAAATGGTCGTTCCACCAGCTTGCAAGTGGTCACTGCAGAACAAGAAACACTGGATGCCGAGTTGACTCTTAGAAACACCCAAGCGGCATTAAAAAAACTCATCGCCCAATATCGTTTATTTGAAATGATCCATACAGGAGATTAACAGCATGAACTTCATTGCCCTTTCAATTCGCAGACCCGTTTTTGCTTGGATATTGATGTCAGCCTTTATTATTTTTGGTTCAATCTCACTGTCACAGCTCGGGATCAGTCAACTTCCAGATGTGGACTTCCCTGTCGTCAACGTATCGGTGACCTTTGATGGAGCCTCACCCGAGGTGATTGAAGCCGAACTGTTAGACCCTATTGAACAACGTCTGTTAAATATTGAAAATATTGTTTCTGTAAATTCTAATGCCCAAGAGGGTAATGGTCGTGTCACCATTGACTTTGATATTAACAAGAACGTAGATATTGCCCTACAAGAAGTGCAGTCCGCATTAAGCCAACTGCGTCTTCCTCCTGGAGTAGACTTTCCTGTCATCCGTAAAGTGAACCCCGAAGAACAGCCTATTATGTTTTTGGGTATGTGGTCTAACGGATCCATTTATGACACCATTAAATACGCAGACCTCATCTTCTTAGATAAGCTCAGACAGATTCCTGGTATCGGTGAAGTTTCCATCGGTGGGTTTAGTGAGAGAAACATTCGTGTTTGGCCCGACATGAAAAAACTAAAAGCCCGTGACCTGTCCTTGCTTGATCTAGCTCAAGCCCTTAACACTCAACACGTTGAAACCTCAGCTGGAAGATTTGAAAATCCTAAAACAGAATACCGCTTGCGATGGATGGGGGAAGCCTCAACCGTTGAAGAGGTTAAAAAGATTAAAGTCTTAAGTCGTGGATCACAAGTGATTCAAGATCGCGTGTTCACTATTGGTGACGTCGCACGCGTGGAAGACAGTCTTTCTGATATCAGAAGAAAATCACGCATCGAAGGCCAAGAGGCCATTTCTATTATGATTCGAAAGCAACGTGGAGGAAACGAAGTCGCTTTATCCGATGCCGTCAAAAAAAAGATTGATGAGCTTCGTCCAACACTTCCTGAAGGATATCAAATCCGTACTAATATTGACTTTACTCGTCCCACGGAAGCTGTAGTTAAAACCACTTTTGAAAAGCTCTTCACCGCAGCCCTTGTTACCATCTTGATCTGTTTCTTATTTTTAGGAAGCATTCAGTCTTCTGTGAACATTTTATTTTCTATCCCTACATCTATCTTTGGATCTTTTATCATCATTTATCTATGTGGTTTCACTCTTAACCTCTTCACACTCTTAGCACTCATCCTTGCGATCTCTATTGTGGTCGACGATGCCATCATGCTACTAGAGAACATTGTTCGCCATCATCGCATGGGAAAAACTGGGGCTCAAGCTGCCTATGATGGAGCTATGGAGATTCTACCTGCGGCCAGTGCTGCCACTTTTGCGGTGGTGGCTGTATTTTTGCCTGTTATTTTTATGACTGGAATCACAGGAAAATTTTTCTTTCAATTTGGGATTGCGCTTTCAGGTGCCGTACTGCTGTCGCTGATTGAGGCCGTAACCATTACTCCCATGCGATCTGCTGCTCTTTTAGATCTTTCCCAAAAAACAAGTCGATTCGAGCAATTTTTAGATGATAAATTCCATGCTCTTGGGAACTTTTATAAAAAAATCATTCACTATGCCATCAAGTTCCCTTTCCTCACGGTTCTTGCGTCCACAATTCTTTTTGTGGCCTCATTAAGTTTAAGTGGGCTCATCCATAAAGAATTCGTACCTGCCCAAGACCAAGATTTTATTATGATCAATATTGAAACCCCACCAGGGTCATCACTGGATCTGACTGAGAAAAAAAGTTTTGAAGTCGAAGAAGTTATTAAGAACAATCCTTTTGTGGAATCTTACGTGTTTATGGTTGGTGCTAACTGGAGCAGCAGTAATGTCAACACCATGACCGTTCCTCTATTCTTGATTTCCAGAAAAGAACGAAGCGTGGGGCACTTGCAGATCATGAACGATCTGAGAAAAGAGTTTAGTAAAATCGAAGGCATTCGATTCACGCTCAGAGATAATTCTTCTAGAAACATGACCACAGGAAGACAATTCCCTGTGTCCTTTAACCTGTCAGGTCCTGATTTAAATGTACTCAATGAAAAGGCCGCAGAAATCATCGCTGAGCTGGAAAAAAGAGGTGTAGCCCAAAGCTTAAACACAGATTTTAAAATGGGATTACCTGAAGTTAAGATTCTTCCTGATCGTGTCAAGATGATCTCGATGGGTGTGAGCGTGCAAAACGTGGCTCAAACTTTAAGTATTGCCCTTGCTGGTGTCAGGCAAAATCGTTTCACAGCTGATGGAAGACGAATTGATATCCGAATTAAAATTCCAGAAAATGAAATGGTCAGCAAAGAGAACATCGAAAACATTCAAGTTCGAAACGTATTTGGTAACCTTGTACCCATTAAGAGTTTTGTTGAACTGATTGACGAACCTTCTTATCAAAGTATTATTCGTGTGAACCGCCAAAGAGCCATTGGGGTTTTTGGTGGACTCGCTTCTGACGTGTCACAGGCCGATGCTCTTTCCACGACAGAGACTGTAGCCAAAGAGCTTTTACCTGATGGCTACGGCATTGCCCTTGAAGGGGCTTCTGCTGGACTTGCTGAGGCTTTTAAAAGTTTAACCTCTGCTTTAATCATTGGTATTCTTGTGGCCTATATGATTTTAGCTATTCAGTTTAACAGCTTCCTACATCCTATCAGTGTCTTGGTCGCTTTACCTTTCAGTTTAACTGGTGCCTTTATTGCCCTATGGATGTTCAACACATCTTTAAATCTGTTTAGCTTTATTGGAATCATCGTCTTAATGGGTATCGCCAAAAAGAACTCCATTCTTCTGGTCGAGTTTACTAACCAATTACGAGAGCAAGGAATGGAAATTCGCCAAGCTCTTATGGACGCAGGGGCCACACGGCTTCGACCGATCTTGATGACGTCCTTTGCCACTGTATTTGCCGCTCTACCATTAGTCTTCGGGAATACCATGGGACAAGAAACACGGACTCCGATGGGGCTTGTGATTATTGGCGGAACAGTGGTTTCAACTGTCTTTACTTTAGTAGTTGTACCTTGTCTGTATTTACTGTTAAGTAAACTTGAGCGTTCACACAAAAAGGTGACCATCAACACTTAGACCTGCACTTCACTTTGGAGTAAACTTGTAAAGGCCCCACTGGGGCCTCATTTGATATATGACACATACTTTAAAATTGTTTTTTAAAAATCAGACTCACAATTGGAAAGAAGTGCTCACACTGGCTTGGCCCCTGATCATTGCCAATGGGTTTTGGATCATTCAAACCACTGTAGATCGTGTCTTTCTTGCGCAATACTCCACAAATTCCCTTGCTGCTGCGACTGCGGTGAATGGTATTTTTTGGGCACCTATGGCCTTGGTTCAACATACTGCGGCCTACTCTATGACTTTCACTGCCCAATATTTTGGTGCACGACAGTTTGAAAAGATTGGATCTTCTATTTGGCAAGCCTTTTATATCAGTCTTGTTGGCGGAACACTGTTCTTACTTCTTATTCCAGCAGCTCCTTTTATCTTTGGACTGATGGGACATTCTGAAGAACTTCTTGTACTTGAAAAAAGTTACTTTATGGCTCTGTGTTTATCCGCAGCCCCATTTTCCATTTTAGGGTCCATGAGCGGCTTTTTTGCAGGTATCGGGAAAAGTAAATATATCATTCCACTAAATGTGATAGGTGTGATCGCCAATGCCCTGTTCAATTATCTTCTTATTTTTGGGAATTGGGGAGCCCCAGAATACGGTATCGCTGGGGCTGGTTATGCCACAGCCCTCTCAACCCTAGCCTCTTGCTTATTAGGCTTTGGACTGTTGTTTAATCGTAAAAACGAAGCCCTTTACCGAATCATCTCCACATGGAAGCCCCATTGGGATTTACTTAAACGTTATGTACGTTTTGGTATTCCAAGTGCTTTGCAATATGCGCTGGAAGGTTTTGCGTTTTCTATCTTTCTGATTCTTATTGGACGTCTACATAATGGAAACGTGGCTCTAGCCAGTAGCGGAGTGACTCTCACTATTTTTATGTTAGCCGTAATGCCTGTAGTGGGTGTGGCTCAAGCCGCATCGGTTTTAGTTGGACAATATATTGGTAGAGATCTACCCGAACGAGCGGCATCTTTAACTCACAGCTCTTATCAAATTGGTTTGCTTTACACTGTAATCATTGGAGCCAGTTTTGTATTACTTCCTGATTTTTATTTAAGTTGGTTTTCCAGTTCTGATGCCTCTGAGACATGGGACGAAGTGGTACGCATCACGCCCTTACTTTTAATTTTCACCGCTGCCTTTATCCCTTTTGACTGCATGAACATTGTTTATGCCTTTGCCTTAAAGGGTGCTGGTGACACTAAATTTGTGGGACTTGCGGCCCTTATCCTTCCCTGGCCTACAATGGTGATTCCTACGTATTTTATTTTAAATCACTCACACGCCGTATATTGGGCATGGGGATTTGCTTCGTTTTTTATTATTGTGCAAGGTCTATGTTTTTTATTACGGTTCCAAGGCGGGAAATGGAAAAAGATGAAGGTCATATAATCTGACCATAATAATCCAGATCATGGTATCCCTTAACACATATCCCCCCCCCTCAGGAAAAATGGGGAAGCATAAAAATTTTAAATTTTGCGTAAACATTCCTCTAAGGCCCTGAGCTCTTCTACCCAATAATTATAATCCAAATACTGAGGAAACAGATTTTTAAAACTTGGATCCTCCCATCTTTTGGCAATCCATCCCGCATAGTATATGATTCTTAAACCCTGTAGCGCAGGGATCAAGCTCAGCTCCTCTTCGTTAAAAGTTCTTAAGGTTTCATACCCTTTTAAGAGGTGATCTAGTTCTGGGTTGTTCCCTAAATTTGTATCGGTCAAAAGCATCCAGAAGTCCTGAACCACGGGCCCATGACAAATGTCATCGAAATCTACAAAGAAATACTCCTTCATGCCGCCAACGGGGTCGGTCTGTAAGATGTTGCCCTTATGACAATCCCCATGAATAGTAAGATTTTGTGCTCGCCCCAACTTCAAATCCAAATGGTCCAAGAGCTGTTCGGCGGCTTGATAGTAGTCTTTTGCAAGCTCGGGGTAGATGTAGTTTTGAATTTGCTCTAAGCTTTGTTCCCCATAGTGTTGAGTGTCTAAAGTGGGTCGGTGCTGGGGTTTAAATCTTGCTCCCACATTATGCAGGCGTGCTAGTTGCTTTCCCACATCTTCTAATTCTGGCAAAAGCAGCTCTTGGGGCATTCGACCCAAAGCCTTTGGGAATAAACAGTAAGACATCTCCCCCAAAGGAAATAAAGTTGCACCCGCAATCTTAAGTGGAGCCACCGCTGGGATTCCTTCTTCGGTCAACGCATATAAGAACTGGTGCTCCTCTTGGATGGCGGCACGGCTCCAACGATGCGGCCTGTAAACCTTAGTCACTAACCGATAGGTGCTTTCAGAGGTGGGCATAACAGGCATGGGGGATTCAAATGCGGGTGGCGTTCCCTCACACTCAAGTTCAAAGACCCGATTCTCATAGGAGTTGAGCTGCACATAACGTCCTGTGGGGTTAAAACCCATCGACTCGATGGCATCTAAAATAAGGCCTGGATGGAGATTATAAAAAGAACTGATTGCGTTGTCCTTTGTTGTTAGTTTAGAACTTAAAGCGTAAACTACACCTGTGGGGGTAAGTCAAATCATGGGCTTTTCAGATCTTTATATTGACCTAGGAACAGCAAATACGCTGATTTATGGCAAAGGCAAAGGGTTTCTTTTAAACGAACCTTCTGTTTTTGCCATTAAAAATGGTCGGTTTGAAAACTCTGTGTATGGATATGGGCATCTTGCCAAATCCATGATTGGTCGCACGCCACATAATGTGTCTGTTCATCGTCCTCTACGTGAAGGTGTAATCGCAGATTTTGACACTACACTTCAGATGTTAAAAAGTTTTTTAGCACAAATTAAGTTTAGCAGCAGTTGGTCACGCCCGCGCATGATCATCTCTTTACCCTGTCGTGTGACAGAGCACGAACGACAAGCTGTGATAGATGTGGGAATGCGCATGGGTGCAAGACAAGTCCAACTGATTGATGAACCTATGGCTGCCGCTATTGGTTGTGGACTTGATATTTTATCACATCAAGCTCACATGGTGATTGATATCGGTGGAGGCACAACTGAAATCGCTGTTATCGCCAGTGGTGGAATTGTTTCAGCTAAAGCAGTCCGTCTTGGTGGTGATGACATCACTGAACGTATCATCCATGACCTGAGACAAGACTTTAATTTTGTTGTGGGTCATCAAACTGCTGAACATATCAAACACAATGTAGGACTGATCTCTCCGACAGCTTCACTGGTTAAAGTGGTGCAAATTGGTGGCTTTGATTTAGAACGAGGTCTACCAAAAAGATTTGACGTCAGTAATTTAATGATTCAAAAGGCCGTCGAATCCGTTGTAGAGCGTATTGTATTTACCGTCAAAGAAACTCTTGCTGAGCTTGAGCCCGAAGTAGTTGTAGACCTTATCGAAAGAGGCATTGTGCTTGCTGGTGGTGGGGCTCTGATCTCTGGACTAGATCGCCATCTTACCCAACAACTTGGTATTCGGACTTATGTTTGCAAAGAACCTCTACTGGCTGTGGCACTTGGTGGCGCGCGAACTTTAGAGGACCAAGAACTTTTAAGCTCTATCCAATTACAAGCGCACAGTGGATAAAGCTCAATCTTTAAGCCTTAATGCCGAACAGTCTGATGCTTTATATCACTTAAGCTCACATCAAAATGTATTTGTCACAGGAGCTGCGGGTTCTGGTAAATCTTTTTTGATTAAATACTTTCAAAAACAACTGACAAAACCACTTCCTATTGTCGCAAGCACAGGGGCCGCGGCTGTCATCGTTGGAGGCTGTACCTTTCATAGTTTTTTCTCGTTAGGGATTATGAAAGGAGGTCTTGAAAAGACCATTGAAAGAGCCCTTAAAGACAAAAGACTTCTTAAACGACTTAAAAAAACTTCTGCCATTATCATTGATGAAATTTCTATGATTGACCCCGAGGCTTTTTATGCTGCCGAACAGATTTGTCGTTATGCGCTTGATCCTGACTTACCCTTTGGGGGATTAAAAATCATTGCTGTTGGGGATTTCTTTCAGTTGCCCCCTGTTCAAAAAGCAGGACACCGCTTTTGGTTATTTCAAACTACTGTATGGAAACAAATGGATTTTAAAGTGATCCATCTTCAAGAGATCATGCGTACACAGGACACAGATTTTATTCAGGCTCTCAACTATATCCGCTTTGGAATATGTAATGAATATGTGCACGATTTTTTTTCGTCTAAAGGGCTTACAAATACCAAAGACTTTGAAGGCACCGTTTTATTTGGCCATAGATATAAAGTTGATGAGTTCAATCAACACAAATTAGCTCAAATACCTGGTTCGATTTTCACTTATAATACAGAAGTGAGCATAAAAAAGAAGTCTACTCTGACCGAAGAACGGGTCATGCAAATGAGCCCCTTGCCTCCAAGCATCCAGCTTAAAAAGGGCGCCTTGGTTATGATACGCAAAAATCATCCCGACGGACTTTACGTCAACGGCACCCTAGGACATGTGAAAGATTTAACTTCTGAAGACGTCACAGTGAAAACCTTAGAAGACCAAGTTTTTATTTTTTCAAAAGATGAGTTTGAGATTTTAAATGCGGACAACGAAGTCAGCGCGACCATCACCAATTTACCACTGACACTGGCATGGGCTAGCACTATACATAAAGCCCAAGGAGCCTCTATAGACCGTGTCTGCGTGGACCTGTCGGGATTTTGGGAAAAAGGTCAAGCCTATGTGGCTTTATCGCGCGCTAAATCATCTGAGGGGCTTTTTGTGAACAACTGGGACCCTAAGTATATTCGCGCCGATTCACGCGTTTCACAATATTACGAAACTCTTGATCGTAAAAATACAAGTGAGGTAGTATCAGACCATATTTAAGGAGCACCTTATGAGTCTTGATCTGCTGGCCACACAGAAAATCGCAAAACAACTCTCACTGACACCCCCACGAGTGGAAACCGTACTTAAACTTTTACTTGATGAAAAATGTACTATCCCTTTCATTTCCAGATACCGCAAAGAGGTCACGGGTGGACTTGATGAAGTGCAGATCGCAACCATTCAAGACGAGTACAATAACTATTTAGATGTTGAAAAACGACGTGCTTTTATTTTAGAAGCCATTAAAAAACAAGAAGCACTTACTCCTGCCCTTGAGAAAAAGATTGCGGCTTCGACTACCTTGAATCAACTTGAAGACATCTATGCTCCATTTAAAACCAAAGTTAAAACCAAAGGACAAAAAGCCAAAGATGCAGGGCTTGAACCTCTTGCGACTTTACTAAAAACCAGCAGAGAATCCTTGTTACAAATTGAAAAGGCTTTTGCGGATAAATTTTTAAACCCTAAGCACAAGATCGACACGTTCGCACAGGCTATTGAAGGGGCGATGAACATCATCATCGAAGAGATCACTCATAATGTTGAAATTAAAGAGCGTTTACGTTTAGATTACTGGAATGACGCCACTATTCTTTCCGCCAAAAGAAAAGATGCCGAAAAAGAAAAAGACTTTGATAAATTCAAAGATTACTTTGAGTTTGAACAAAAAATTAGTGATTTAAAAAATCCTAAAAATAGTCATCGTTTCTTGGCCGTGCGCCGTGGGCTTCTTCTTAACATTCTTAAAGTCGACGTGAATTATAATGAAGATCAAGCTCTTGCCACTATTAAAAGCAAGTTGATTGAAAACAGCTTTATAGATCCACAAGCAGGCTGTGGTAACGAACTTGAAACGTGCATTAAGAAGGCCTATAAGTATGGTATACATACAAGCTTAGACTTAGAAATCAAAAGTGAACTCAAAGCCCTCTCTGATGATTCCGCTATTGATGTGTTCAGTGTAAATTTAAAAAATCTTCTGCTCCAACCTTACCTAGGTCAAAAGTCCGTTCTTGGAATTGACCCTGGCGTAAGAACGGGTTGTAAAGTGGCTGTGATTGATAAAAACGGTAACTTTCTTGTAGACACTGTGATTTATCCGCATGCCCCTCATAATGACGTTGCGGGTGCCAAAAACGCGATCGAGATGTGTTTAGATAAACTCAATATCAAACACATTGCTGTGGGTAACGGAACTTTTGGCAGAGAGACTTTGCAATTTCTTAAGGACCACGTATCACAAGTTAAAAAAGGCACTGTACAAACCATGCTAGTCAACGAGGACGGTGCCAGCATTTATTCTGCCAGTGAAATTGCCAGAAAGGAATTTCCTGACAAAGACGTCACAGTTCGAGGGGCCATCAGTATTGCTCGACGGTTTCAAGACCCCTTAGCCGAATTAGTAAAGATTGATCCTAAGTCTATTGGCGTAGGACAGTATCAACATGATGTCAGCCAGACCAAACTCAAAAAATCTCTCACTCAAGTTGTGGAAAACTGTGTGAACTTTGTGGGCGTAGACATCAACACTGCTAGCGCACCTTTATTGTCTTATATCTCTGGCATAGGGCCTACGCTTGCAGAAAATATCGTGAAGTTAAGAGAAAAAACTGGAGGCTTTAAAGAACGCTCTGAACTACTGAAAGTCTCTCGTTTTTCTGAAAAGATTTTTGAACAGTCCGCAGGATTTTTAAGAATTTATGACGGTGCAAATCCACTTGATGCCACTTTCATTCACCCTGAAAAATACCCCATCTTGCTTGCATGGTGTAAAGCTAAAAAAGTTTCTACCCATGACCTTGTAAAAAACAAAGACCTCATCCAAGCGCTTAAAAGCGACAAAGACCTCAAAACGCAACTAGGTGAATTCACCCACGCTGACATCGTCAAATCTCTAGAAGCTCCCAGTCAAGACCCCAGAACTGAGTTTGTATCTTTTGAGTTTAGAAATGACATTTCCGCCATCTCTGATCTGAAGGTGGGACAGTATTACCCAGGAGTTGTGACCAACATCACCCAATTTGGCGCATTCGTAGATATTGGCATCAAAGAAAACGGTTTGATTCATGTCAGCCAGATGTCAGACCGTTTTGTAGAAAACGCTTTGGATGTTCTTAAAGTAGGCCAAGAGGTCAACGCCCGCGTGCTTGAAGTGGATTTAGATCGCAAACGCATTGCCCTGTCTTTAAAATCTGAACAGCAAACAGCGGTGTCCAGTGCGAGTGGCACTTGGAGTAGTTCTTCTGCACGAGGTGGCCATCCTTCTCAGCCCTCACGCCCTAACCAAACTGGGAGTTCAAAGAACCACGGAAGCCCTGGCGGCAAAACCAATGACTCCTTGGCCAATAACCCCTTTGCCATTTTAAAGGATCTCAAAACGAAACGTTAAGCTTAATAAAAATTCAATGAAATTGTAATGAAAGCTTTTGGTTATTTTTGAGTCCTTTTAAGGCTTTAGGTTTTTCATCGACCTCGACTTATGTTAGATCAGTACAGTTTTGAAACAGGCAAAACAAAAAGAAGTTGCGCGTCAAACAACTGTTGATTATATTAAAACAATTGTTTAAATATGCGAAATGACCGTTTGAATGGAGAAAACGTGACATTTGATTCCAAACAACAACAGATTTTAGATGCAGCCAAAACTCTTTTTGGCGAGAAGGGCTACGAGGCCACTTCTGTCAGAGACGTCGCGGAGCTGGCTGAAAGCAATGTGGCCTCCATCAATTATTACTTTGGTTCCAAAGAAGAACTTTTCAAAACCATTTGCGACACATGCTTAAAAAGCACACATAAAATCATTAGCGTTCTTAAAGAAGAGCCTGAAAGTATAGAAGGCTTAAAGATGATCTTAAGAAACTTCTTTAAACTTTTTTTACAACTTCGGCACAAAGAATTAGGTACTCATGATTTCTTACATAGGAACATTGATCTGTTTATTGAACTCAGTCCAGAAACCTTTAAGAGAGACATTTGGGTAGTTGTAGAGTCTCTGACTAGTCTATTAAAAAAAGCAAAAAAAAGAAAGTTACTCAAAAAAGAGATTGATCCAGAAATTTTTGCTACGGTGCTATTCTCAGGACTGGGATACCTCTTCAGAGATGGAAAAGTCCATTGTACTTTTTGGACACACCAACCCTTCGACGATGAATTTAAAAATCAATATATTAACCAAGTGATCAATGGCTTTATTGACGGTGCCAAGGAGAACTCATGAAAAGATTTATAGTTGTATTAACCCTCACGCTGTGTGCACTTCCTGCTCAAGCGCAAGATTCATTAAGACTTGAAGACGTGATTGAAAAGGTCAGAGCCTACAATCCCGATCTTAAATCCAAAATGATTGAGAAAAAAATTGCCAAATATACAAAGCGAGAAGCTCTTGGACAGGCTCTTCCTCAGATTTCTGCAAAGGTCACACACATGCAGAACTTCAACGTGCCTAAGTTTGATATCCCTGGTATGGGAACCTTTCAAATGCAAGGGGACTATGCCATGGAATATGGAGCCACGGTCACCCAAGCTATTTATACTTTTGGTGCCGTTTCAGCCGCAGTCCGTGCTGCAGACAAACTGTTCACCATGGTGGAAGTCGATGTGGAGGCAGCCAGAAACAATGTCGATTATCAAGCCAAGATGGCTTTCTATCAAGTGCTCTTAGCACAAAGACTCTTAGAGATTAACCAGGCTATGCTGAAAAATGCACAAGACAATCTGTCCATCTTAAGAAATAATTTCCGTGGTGGACGCCCACCTCAACAAGATCTTCTCATGTTGCAAACCGATGCTGAAAGTAAAAAACCTGCGGTTGAAAATGCGAAAGCAGAACTTAAAGCGGCAAAGATTGCTTTGAATATCCTTATGGGCGAAGATCCCAATAAAGAGTTTAGCGTTGTCGGTAAACTGCGCTCTAATTATCCCACTTACTCTGCCCCACACCTTCAAACCGTTTTAGTTAAAGAATCTCCTACTCTTAAATATTTAGAACAATCTTCTGAATACCAACTTGAAGTGGCTAACGTTAGGAAATCTTTATTCATGCCCAAACTTGGTCTGTTTTATAACTTTAACCGCTTAGACCAAAGTTACAATGATCGTTTTGACAGAGACCAAACTCTTACAACTTCTGCTTTAGGAATTGGACTCAACTGGAACATTTGGGACGGGGGAATCAGCCACACTGCATACCAAAAGGCCAAAGCCAGTGCTGAGCAATCACAACTGACTTTACAAAAGACCCAAGATCAAATGAGTCAGCAGATTTTTGCATCACTGGAGCAGTTCAACACTTATAAGAAAAACATCAGCACATTAGAAAACGCATCTGATTTAGCACAACGAAGCTTTCAATTGAGCCAAAAAAAATTACGCTCAGGACAAACTTCAATCACTGAACTTAACGGCACGCAATCTGCCCTTCTGATGGCTCAAATGCAGCAAGCCACTAATTTATTTCAACTTAATATCACTCACGCTTTGATTGAAAGCCTTATCGGAAAGGATCTAAAGTAATGACTAAAATAATCAGACTTGTAATTTATATATCGACATTTGTAATCTTGCTTATTGCTGTATCCATTCATAAGAAGAGCATCATCGCCAGCAAAGAAGCTATACCCCCTTCTATATTAGGGACTCTAATAGAAAAAGGTGCCCCAGTGGTGACTTATGAGGTCAAGCACAATGACATTCAAAATAGCATCCGCGTTTCTCTAGAAAAATGTGGCAACAACAACTACTGTTTTTTTACTACGGCTGCAAATAGTCGCGCCCTCAAGTCCAATGCTCCTATCTATGACGCTAATTTTAAGCAAGTTGTAGGAAAAGTTAATTCGATCTCTGGGCTTGATCCATTAAGTGGACTCAGCAGAGTCAATGTTGCGCTTACAATCAGTGATAGTGAATTTAAAAAAAGTAAATTTAATATTGTGAGTGTAAGAACAGAGCTTCTTAAAAATGTATTGTCAGTCCCCACATCTAGTGTCTCTTATGATAATGAATCCAGTTTTGTCTGGCTTTTTAATAATGGGGCGCCCAAAAAACAACCTGTCAAAATCGGAACACAGAATAATATTTTTACTGAGATTAAATCTGGATTAAAAAGCGGCGATGTCGTTGTTGCGGAAGGCGCAGGACTTCTTTCGCATTATGAAAAAGCACGCTCCTTGTCTACATTTGAACCCAATAAACTGAACTAAATTGCTTTAAAATTAAAGAACACACATAGGATTTTTTATGATCAATAGTTTTGTAACACGACCCGCAACTACCGTAATGTTTGTCCTCTTTTTTGCGCTGCTTGGCTTTGTGGCCATGTTTAATATTAACGTTGAAAGGCAGCCGAGAATTGATTTTCCTTTAGTCAGTATCAGCGTGGTTTACCCAGGCGCTGACCCCGAAGAAATTGAAGGGCAAGTTCTAAAAGAAATCGAAGACGTCGTCGCAACCATTTCTGAAATTAAAAAAATGGAAAGTCGTGCTTTAGACAGCATGGGATACATCATTGTTGAGTTTAATCTTGGTGTAGACGTTAATGACAAATCTGCTGAAATTAAAGAAAAGATTGATGGAATTCTTATCAATCTTCCTACTAATATAGAAAAACCCGTTGTAGCAAAAGTCGACCCCTTTGCTACACCTGTTGTTTGGCTATCTTTATCTAGCGACAATCACAGCATGGTTGAGCTTTATGAATTTGCCGACAAAAAACTCTCTGACCAATTTACAAAAATTACAGGTGTAGGAGAGGTAAATATTTTTGGCGGACAAGAAAGACAGGTAAGAGTTGAACTGTCACCTGATTTAATGAGAAAAAAATATATCTCTGTTGACGGTGTTATTGGTCAGCTGCGTGCACGGAATTTAGATGTCCCAGCTGGAGACATTAAGAAACCAGACAACACTATCGCAGTTAGATTTGAAGGGAAATTTAATAGTATCGAGAGTATCGCCAATCTAAGGCTTACCAGCCCTGATGGAAACCAATTTACTTTAAAAGAAGTCGCCAACGTCTACGATGGAGCTGCCGACCCAGAATATGCTGCTGCTTTTAATGGGCAAGATACTGTTGTACTCGGTATTGTTAAAATTTCAGACGGTAATGATGTTAAAGTAAGTGAGGGCGTAAAACAAACTCTTAAAAAGATTGATCATCTTCTTGAAGATGGGATGAATCTTAAGGTGGTTAACGATACCTCTACATTTATTGTTGATGAAACCAATCGAACTATAGAAGGAATCATCATTGGTATCTTGCTGACCGTTCTAGTTCTTTTATTCTTTACTGGTGACTGGCGCATTACGCTGATCTCAGCCATTGTCATTCCAAGTTCTATTATTTCGTCCTTATTTTTAGTTGAAGCCAGTGGCTTTTCGATTAACTTTATGACTCTACTAGCTTTTGCAACGGCACTCGGAACCTTGGTGGCCAACGCGATTGTGGTAATTGAAAGTATTGATGCCCTACTTAAAAAAGGCGTCCCTGTCGTTGAAGCCGCAATCACTGGAACGAAGGCTGTGACCATACCCGTATTGGCAGCTTGTGGAACCAACATTGTGGTGTTTGCACCCCTATCTTTTATGGATGGTATCGTGGGGCAGTTTATGGTGCAGTTTGGGATGACTGTAATTTATGCCACAATCTTCTCTCTTATGGCTTCCTTTACTTTAACTCCCATGCTTTGTGCAGTGATGCTAAAACCCACTAAAGCAAATCAAAAAGAAAACTTTTTAGTCAGAACTTCTAACTCATTTACTAATTTTATAAAGTATGAGTACAAGGTAATTTTTGACCTTATGTTCAAAGCTCCTATTTTATCAGGCATTCTTGCCATAGGCCTGTTTATTTTTGGTGTCTCGGTTGCCCCTTACGTTGGTGGAGAATTTATTCCCACATCTGACGAAGATAAAGTTCAAGTGATGTTTAAATACCCTCTAGGAACACGTGTGGATAAAACTATGGATGCGGTAAAAGCTGCCGAGTCCAAACTTCGCGAGCTTCCTGGAATCAAATCTTCACTGATTGTGGCAGGGAATAACGGGCAAGAAAACGCCAATATTATTCTTCTTCTTGAACCTTCTGCTCAACGTAAGCACAGTGACGTTAAACTAATTGAAATGATGACACCTTTATTAGCCGACGTTCCAGACGCTGAGATTGAAATTGTCCGAGGTGATGGAAGTGGAGGCGACGGAACGGGTGATATCTCAATTAACGTGTCAGGCGTAGATTATGACAAGACCGTTGAGCTCTCCAATCAAATGTTAAAAATCATGATGGACTCAGGTTACTTTCGATCTTTAACCTCAAGCCATAGAACGCCTAAAACTCAGATTTCATTTACTCCCGACGCTCAAAAGATCGAACGTTTCGGTTTAAATAATGCCAGACTCGGTGAGGTTATTAGATCTTCCATTTACGGTGATGATTCTAATATTTATCGTGAGAAAGGCGAGCAATATAAAATTTTTATTGAGTCTGCTAAACCTTATAAAGATTCGCTAACTTCGTTAAATGATCTGTTTATTGTATCTAACTTCGGTCTCACGCCATTAACTGAGTTAGGAGCAGTGGAAGTCAAACCTTCAACGCCTACAATTTTTAGAAGAGACCGCTCAAGAGTGATTCAACTTAACGCCTATATTTCCAAATCAAATGCCTCGGATATTATGGCCGACCTCACTGCAAAATTTAATGCCCTTAATATTGATGATGGTTACAGTTACGCCTTTGTGGGATCTGCAGAGTACCAAGCCGAATCTGGACGTGAATTAGGTAAGGCCTTCTTACTGGCTGTCATCTTCACTTACATGGTGATGGCTGCAATCATGAACTCTTTTGCCCACCCATTTACGATCTCTACATCTATTGTTACCAGTTTTGCAGGGGTATTTTTATTCTTGTTCTTTATGAGCTCAACAATGAATATCGCCTCTATGTTAGGCATGGTGATGCTAGTAGGACTTGCTGTGAACAACGCCATCTTGATGCTGGAAGAAGTGGAGTTGATCAAGGTGCGAAAACCTGATCAACATTTGCGAGACACCATCTGGGAAGGTATTGACAACAGGTTTCGCGCAATTTTGATGAGTTCATTGACCATTGTATTTGGTGCTTTACCTCAGCTTTGGTCTATTGACTTGGCTAAAGTATCCATGGGTGCAGTGATCGTGGGAGGTATTTTGGCCTCTATCCTGTTCACCTTCATTTTAACGCCACAAGCGTACTATATTATTGAAAAATCAGTTTCTTTTGTGAAACGCAAATTGCGTCCTGCTGAAATATAGACTAATAAATATATTTATCTTATTATTTTTTCAGGGCTCTAGATAGAGCCCTGAACTTTTATAGGGCTTTCTTCTATGAGCAAAACAAAGAACTACATCACCAGAAAAGGGTTTGAAAAGCTCAAAGAAGAAGCGCGCCTGCTTTTCCATGAAGAGCGACCAAAAATTGTAGAAACCGTCGCCTGGGCCGCTTCCAATGGGGACCGCAGTGAAAATGCCGATTACCAATACGGAAAACGACGACTCAGAGAGATTGATCGACGCTTAGAATTTTTAGCTAAAAGAATGGATATTGCGGAAATCGTGGACCCTGCCACAATCACATCTTCCACCATTGTTTTCGGAGCCACTGTCTCTATCGAAGATGAAGAGGGTGTGCAAAAAACCTATCAAATTGTAGGCGAAGACGAAGTGGACACCGTAGGCAATAAGATCAGCTGGAAGAGTCCCATCGCTAAAGCCTTACTTGGCAAAACTCTAGATCAAGAGGTCTTGATCAAACGCCCCAAAGGCGATCATTGGGTTGTGATCACAGATATTAAATATATTTGAATAAAAAGTTAGATATTTTAAATTATAAAGTTTTTTCGTTCTGAGCTTTTTAAATTTTTTCTAAAACCTGCTTTGCATTAAAATGACTCAAAGCTTTAATAACCTGGCCTTTTCCTCAAGAACTTGCCAAAGTTCGTAAAGCTCATCCACTTTATTTTGCTTTTCAGTAACTAGTGCTGTGGCCTCAAAAAGGCGGTCTTTGTCTTGGAAGACTTGCGGGTCTTCTAACTGGGTTGTGGCTTTTAATAACTCTTCCTCAGCAAGTGCAATATCCTGTTCTATAGTTTGAAGCTGCTGCTTTTCTTTATAGGACATTTTGACTTTCACTTCCGTATTTTGAAGTTGTTGTTTTTCCTTGTAGGATATTTGCTGAGGCTTTTTATTTTTAAGCCATTGATCTATAGACGCATACGTGGCCCACTCACCCGCTCCTCTTAAACCTAAAAACTTCTGACAGAGCTTAGACATAAACGCCCTGTCATGGGACACAAGCAAAACTAGCCCTTCAAATTGGGATAAGGTATCTTCTAAAACTTCTATGGTTTCAATATCTAAATCATTTGTCGGTTCATCTAAAATAAGAACATCCGCAGGGCTTAATAAGAGCTGAGCAATTAAAAGCCTAGCCTGCTCTCCACCTGATAGTTGGGAAATCTTAAGTTGCATCTTTTCGGAAGTGAATAAAAATCGACTGGCGTAGGCAGCGACATGCACGGATTGTCCCTTAAAGATCACATAGTCTGATCCATCTCCGAGAAACTGCATCAAGTTGATGTCTTGAGGAAGCTTTTCTCTTTTCTGATCAAAGTACACAATTCGAATATCTTCAGCCCTAAATAGATTTCCTGCTAAAATATGCTGATCTTGAGCGATGGCCTTAAGCAGTGTGGTCTTACCGCTTCCGTTGTCACCCAATAGCCCTAAACACTGTTTAGGTCCTAATATCAAATTGATGTTTTGTACAAGAGGCAAATGCACATCATAACCCACACTCACTGATTTTAATTCTATCAATTTTTTAGTCTTTCTTTCTGTAGCATCAATCTCTAAGCGGGTCTTTGCTTGTGTAGATCTGTTGCGATCCTTGACTGTTTCAAGTTGCTCTAAGAGTTGATGAGCCTCTTGGATACGACTTTGGCTTTTTGTAGTTCTGGCCTTTACTCCTGCGCGCAGCCATTCCACTTCTCGGCGCGCTTTGTTTGACAGCGACTCTTGTAAAGTCATCTGGGCTTGAATGTACTTGTCTTTCTCTTCTAAAAACTTACTGTAACTGCAATTATAAGACAAATAGCCATTGGCATAAAGTGGGTTGATTTCAATGGTTCGATTAGTGACTTGATTTAAAAACTCTCTATCATGGCTGACTAAAATAAAACTGCCCTTATAAGACTTTAACCACGACTCTAACCACAGCAACCCATCCCAATCCATGTGGTTCGTGGGTTCATCCAAGATAAGAAGCTCAGGCTCATGAGCTAAAGCTCTGGCAATAGCTAAGCGTTTTTTCCATCCACCAGAAAGTGATGAAACACTCACATTGGGGTCTGAAAAACCAGTCATACTTAAGAAGGTGGTGGCTTGCACTTCTGCATACAAAGAATCTTGTTGTTTTTGCATCAAAGTTTTAATGATGAAATCTTTGGCAGAAATGTCTTCTTGAAAATGTGTGTCCTGTGCGACCAGAGCAATTTCTAAACTTTTTCTTGGACTGACCTCACCCATATCTGGTGTGTCGTAACCTGCCATGATTTTTAATAGCGTACTCTTGCCCGATCCATTAGGCCCAATAAGACCGATCTTTTCGTGAGCAAAAATCCCTAGGCTCAAATTTTCAAATAAAAGCTTTGAACCCAGAGTCTTTTGAATTTTGTTGATAGATAACAATAATGACACAGCCTAGTTTAAACCCTCTTGAAGAAATGCAAAGATCAACGCCCATTGGTGAGCGGCCTCTTTTAAATCCGAGCTACCCCCATGACCACCTTCTGTATTTTCATAAAGGTAGACATCCGCAATATCAAGCTCTTTCATTTTTGCCACCATTTTACGAGCATGAGCAGGGTGGACACGGTCATCTTTAGTTGAGGTATAAAATAAAAAATGCGGATACTTCGTGTCTTTTGAAACATTATGGTAAGGCGAGTATTTTTTAATAAATTGCCAGTCTTGGGCCTTATCAGGATTGCCATACTCAGACATCCAACTCGCACCCGCTAAAAGCTTGTGGTAACGGCTCATATCTAACAGGGGAACCAGACTCACTACTGCACCATATAGATCAGGTCTTTGCATAGATACCGCTCCCACAAGAAGCCCGCCATTGCTTCCGCCCATAATTGCGATTTTAGATGGAGAGCTTATTTTTTGATGAACAACATCTTCGGTGACCGCCGTGAAGTCTTCATAGGACTTTTGTTTATTTTGTAAAATAGCGGCCTGATGCCACCCAGGACCATACTCGCCGCCACCTCTGATGTTTGCTAATACGTAAACATTGTTTTTATTCAGCCAATGTTTTCCCAAAATAGGTGAATAGGTCAGTTTACGAGGAATATTAAAACCTCCATACCCAGATATAAGCACTTTATTTTGCGAATTGAGTTTTAATTTCCCATCATACACCAGAAAATAGGGAACCTTCGTTCCATCTTTACTGGTTGCAAATCTCTTTTCAATTTTAATGTTTTTATCTTTATAAAAACGTTTAGAGGCTTGAACTTGAGATTTTTTATGCACACCAAAATCATACACATATAACCCAGTGGGGAGATTCATATTCTCGGCAGTAAAGTAAAATTTATCCGTGTCTTTTCTCGCATCTATAAGTCTCAAGGAGACTGCACTTGAAAACCCTTGCAGATTTATATCTGTAATCTTAAAAGTCGACTTCTGTTCTTTTTTAACAAGTTCTACTTCGGATAACTTTTCATCTAAATCATCCGTATATAGAAAAATAATCTTATCTTTGGCCACCAACATTCTGCCAAAAGATTTTTTAGAGTAACTCTGACCAAACATCTCTGGCGCGAATATCTCTTGTACATCCTCCAATTGGCCATTGGGTAAAACCTTTACTGCTACAACTGTACCTTGTACAAACTGTTTCTGCTTTAATTTACTGTCTTTTAAAAGATAAGTAAGGAAGTACCCTTCATAATATCCATACACTCTGATAGATTTTGGAAATTGAATCTTTTGGGTCTTAATTTTATTTTCTAGATTCTCAACAAGATAGTAGTTAGAGTCATAAAAATTTAAAGCCTCTATGGCAATATCACGAATGTCATTCTTGTGTTGAAGTCTATAGGCTGTGATCAACATGTTTTGAGGCTGAGTTTCAAGCAGAGTCTTTGCCTGCTGTAAAGTTTCTCCACGCTTAAGAATTTTAAGAATTCGTGGGTATCCTGATTGAGTGTGAGTATTAGGACCCAAGTCTGTTGCAATATAAAGTGCGTCTTTGTCCCTCCACTCTACTCTAGTTTTGGCTTCGGGAATCACAAAACCCCCTGCTACAAAAGATTTTGTAGCCAAGTCAAATTCACGAAGCTCAACCGCATCCTTCCCACCATCTGATAATGAAATGAGGCAGTATCTCTCTTGAGGTTTTAAGCAGGTCTCTCCCTTAAACACCCAGTTTTTATTTTCTGCTTTTGCAAGAGCATCAAAATCAATGACGATCTCCCATTTGCGTTTTCCTTTTTCAAAGCTCTGAATAGGTTGGCGACGCCACACTCCTTTGACATGTTTTTTATCACGCCAGAAGTTATAGACATGATCCCCTATAATTTGTGGGTAAAGAAGTTTGTCTTCTGACTCCAACATCGTAAGAATATCATTATATGTCTTTTGAAACTCTTTGGTCTGAGTGAATTTATTTGTAGTGACTTTGTTGTTTTGAGTCACCCATCCCATAGATTGGTCTGTGCTGATCTCCTCAAGCCATTGAAAGTGATCATTGGATTTGGCATAAGCAGAAATAAATGACAGTTGAATACAAATTAAGATCAGGCCACGTTTCACATGTCCCTCCATGAAAAAAGGATTTGTGAAATTATATAGTCTCTTAGACTGCGGTGACAACACACCTCACACAAAAACACCACCCTATTCAGAGTGGTGTTTTTGGAGATCTTAAGTCCCTATATTTATTTGTGATCTCTTCCCTCTTTGGAAGCAGCTCCCCAGCTGCTGTCCTACTTTTTTGCCCCTAGCAAATTTTAAAGACTGTGTCCCTTGGATTTCAGCCTTGTCTCCCTCTTTGGCCCCGTCTCTCTGCTGATCATATATAGTCGTTTTTAGCTAAAGAGGTAGCGCAATTTTTACAGGTTTTTTCCGAGATATAATTTTCTATTATAGAATAAAAAAAGAGTATTTATTTAAAATTTCTTTGCTGAGCCTGGTTTTGACCCAAGATTCGCCCAGCATGGATTTCACGTCTTTTCTGTCAGTTTTTGGTTTAGACAAATAGCTTAAATAATGGGCACACGATAAGTTCCGCTTATCTTTAGGTCTGTAAAACTTTCTTTGTATCCACTAATAAAATTTACGCAAACCTACTTCCCAATGAGAGTCTTCAAGTCTTAGACCCTCTGTATGACCATGCAAAAACAGTCCTTGTGCGTACGCAGCGAGCTTAAATTTTGGCACATAGTATTGAGTCGTTCCCTCAACTTGCCACTGTCTTTGCCACTGCTGACCTAAGTCCCAATACCAACGATGTCGGACTTCTAAAAGTGTGGCCAGATTAGAAGTCCAGTGCACTTTAAAACCCAAAAGAGGAGCTGAACTTAAACGAATCTTGTGATTAAACCTCGCACTGCTTTCTAGAGCATTGGAAAACATCAAATACAATAAAATGCTTTGATCTTGAGTAAGCGAAAAAGTAAGACCCGTATCAAATGACGCCACACCCACGATCTCATTTAATGAATAGGTATAGAGATTCTTACCCAAGCCTAATCTTAATCTCCAGCTGAGCTTTTTATCCATTGTGCTTGTGGGGGACAAAGCCTCTATCCTTAAAACATCTAATCTATCTAAACTCACCCGCCAGTTAGAGGAATTTTTAAGCTGATACACTTGTAGATTAAGATCAAAATAGTTCATTGCAATGGGAACATCCATCCCATCTTTTGCATCATACAACTCATGAAAGCCCATCTTATAACCCAGATTCAAAGATTTAAAGTTTTCACCCTGTCTATAGGATGTTCCAACTCTTTGTGGAGGGTGGATGGTTTCTGGTGCTGAAGGTATATTGACCGTCAATGCAGGTGTTTTTTGTTTATGGCTTCTTGCAAGCAGAAGCGGTTGTTTTTTTTCTAAAGTTTTATCTTCATCTGTAATATAGGACTTAGCATACTGGTAGTCATAATATAACATCGCTGTTTCTAAAATCTGTACGCTATCCCCTTTGAGCGACTCTTTGTCTTGCAATTTTTCATCAAAAAGATCATTGGCAATTTGTTTTACCCTGAGTTTCTCTTTGCGAACTAAGGGGTTTAAGCTTTGCAAAAGCTGTTTGTTAATGGAGGGTCTAAATTTTACTCTTTTAACCAATCCTTCATACTTATATAAACTTTTGATAGTCTCTACAGGAATAACAAGCACTTGATTTAAATCTTTATCAAAATTGTACTTGGGCGACACAGCGCCTATGCTTTTGAGTGCCCAATAGGAACAGTTTTTGCCTAAGAAGTAGTACCACGTCCAACCCCTGCCTAATTCCCAAAAGTGCATGGTCAGCAGTTGGACGTCCTCATAATCCAAACCTAATTCGTATTCCCAAAGGTCTCTGGATTCAAAATCATTGTACTCGCGAATCTTGTAATAAAAAGGGACCGCCGTGAAATCCCCTCTAAAAAAACCAAACAGACCATTGATGGCATAAAAAAATGGATTTGTACCTTCGGTGCTGGCCGCATAGTTAATGCCATAATTGAGCAAATCCATTCCTTCTTGGCCTTGTTTGTTGATTTTTAGAAATGTGTGTCCAAATGCCGAAGATGGTGAGTTAAGATTATAGGCCGAAAACACCATAGAGATAGATTGCCCCGCAGCTCTATTTATAAAAGATAGAAACTTAGGACAATACTTGATCTTATGAAATTCGTTAGCCTTAAGTTCTTTATCTAAAACATAAAACCTAGCAGGAAATTTACAAATGGCATGGTCATCATCAATGTCACTTGCGTCTTGAAAGAACATCTGTTCATACGTGGCCAATAACTCTTTGTAAGGGTTTACACTCCCTTCAGGACTGAGAAAAAAATCTGGGCTAGCAATTTCACTTTTCCCTTTAGCATTATAATACAACAACCTACGCCATCTAGGGCTGGCACTCCATGCTTGGAGTTTGGCTTTATGGACTGCTGCCGCCGCATTCTGCTCACTATGGTTCATTGAATTGACTTGTGTGATATTTCTGCTTTGCCCAGCATCAGATTGCGCGCGCGGAGGGATCTCTGTCTGTGCGAAGACAAAGCATCCAAGACTCAGGAATATATAAATAATAATAAAACGTATAACCATAAAAAAAAGCCTGTTTAAGCTAAACAGGCTTTTTGTACTTATTCAAGTCTCAGCTTTAAAAGCGACACTTTAATATGATGTTCTCGTATTAACCCAAACCAGGACAAGCATGATTGGATTTGATCACCAAGTCCATGTTCTCAACAATCTCTGCTGCTGACATGTTTGTATCAGTGATGATCAATTCATAGTTTGATTTGATAGTGTCTGCAAATACAGCTGGTGTTTGGCAAGAGAACATTTGAGCTAATACTGTCACTGTCTCTCCTTCGCCTTTAGCCAGTTCGTTCATTACAGAAATTTTATTAGCTGCCACGAACACATTGGCTTTTTCTACTTTGGCGTTGATTGCATTGGCATCACAATTTAATGTACCAAAAGTAATACCAAAAGTTTGGTTACCTAAAGTCGCGTTAGTAGTTGCAGCAAGAACTTGCTCATACCATTCGTTTTTACCTTCAAAAATTAAAGAACCCACACCACATCCTGCAGCTCCATATCCGAAAGCTTTTGCAGAAAAACCAAAAACCAATAGAACCAACATCAATCTTTTCATTTCATCTCCTTTTGAAATACATGTTGTTTAAAACTCACTTCATATTTTATACAATGCCGACGTGATTGAACATCAAAATTGTTCTTAGTTTTTTACACAATTATACCAAGCTATTCGTATTTTTTAATGCAATCCAACGCAGTGTCATCATCGTAAGCCTTGATGACACTCAAATCATCGTCTGCCGTATTGATCTTTGCTTTAGACATTGTGTAACGCTTATGAATGGCCTCGACAGTTTCAAGGCTAAGATCTTTAGCTTTATGCTCTTCAACTAAACATTTACAAACTTGAGCGACCTTTTTTTTAGGTAACTTCAAAGTGCTGTTCTTATTACATGCACTTTCAATTTGCTTATATAAAGTGTCACGCGCATCTTTTTTAGCATGTAAGGGAGCTATCAAAAATGACATCAGAAAAAAACTAATCAGGACCTGTCTTGGAAATTTAATACTCATAATGCAAAAATCCTTTTTCCATAACTTAATCTAACATCTTAAGAGCAATAATGGAGTCCAGTACCCAACTTTAGTCTAGCTCTCTGCCGAACGCATGATCAAGGCCACACCCATACCCCCCGCGGTGCACGCCGTGAGCAAAGCCTTCGCATTGGCGCGTGAACTTAATTGCTTACCCACAGCTCCAATCATTCTAGCTCCCGTGGCCGCAAATGGATGTCCCAAAGCTAAGCTACTTCCTTTTAAATTCAACTTACTACGATCAATTTCTCCAAGCACACCCTCTAAGCCCAACTTGTCTTTGCAATATTGAGGATCAGTCCAGGCTTTGAGTGTGCACAAAACTTGAGCGGCAAAAGCTTCATGAATTTCATAAATGTCAAAATCTTGCAGGCGCATACGATTTCTTTGTAACAAGATGCTGACGGCTTTTGTGGGAGCCATCAATAAACCTTCACCACCCACAAAATCAACGGCTGCTGATTGAGCATCCTCAATATAGGCTAAAATAGGAAGGTTATGTTTTTTAGCATAGTCTTCTGAAGCCAGCATGACAGCAGCGGCTCCATCTGTCAGTGGCGTACTATTGGCTGCCGTCAATGTGCCATTCACTTTATCAAAAGCGGGCTTAAGTGAGGCCATCTTTTCTAAGGTGGAGTCGGGTCTTACAAATTGATCCTGCTTTTGTCCCTGAAACTCAAATACTAAGTCAGAATAAAATCCTTCTGTATAAGCCGCGCCCGCATTACGATGACTGGTTAATGCAAAGGCATCTTGGTCCTCACGTTTGATCTTCCATTCTTTAGCCATAAGTTCGCAATGATCGCCCATGCTTAAACCTGTGCGAGGTTCATTCACTGTGGGAAAAGTAGGAACGATAAATTTAGGTTTAAATGACAATAGGCTTTGCAGCTTCGCCATAGTGGACTTCGCCCCACGCAATTTAAACAACCACTGTCTATAAGCTTCTGATATTTCCAGAGGGGAACCACTATTTGTGTCCGTGCCACAAGCAATACCCGCATCCGCTTGTCCCAGCTTAATTTTATTGGCTAGAATAATGGCTGCTTCCAAACTTGTGCCACATGCTCTCTGCACATCTAAACCTGGCGTAGTGGGATCGAGTTCTGTGGACAGCACACATTCACGCACCAAATTAAAATCTAGTGTGGACTTGATGACAGAACCACCGATGACATCGTCTAAAAGCTTTCCTTCTAATTTTAATTTTTTGATTAAATCTACAAGTGTTGCCGTTAATAAATCTTTATTTTTTAGCTTTGCATACTTACCAAAAGATCTGACAAAGGGAGTACGGCTTGAACCTACTAACACTACCTTTTGCTGATTTGAACTCATAATACCTCACTTTAGCGTAGAGCATCTTTAAATATGTTCTATTGTATAATTCTCAAGCACATATTATATTACAACTAACGTAAAATACACTCAACCACAGAAAGTCTTTGCATACAGACAGAAGTCGAACCCAGGTCCCCATTAAAATCATGCAAAGGAGGTTTTATGAACACACTTAAACTTCTCCTCACTGGTCTTATTATCTTAAGCATCACCTCTTGCTCAACCGCTCCAAAAAAACCTGCTTGGCAAGTGCAATCTGATCGAATCGCACAAGAGCATGTTTTAGATTTTGCCGAAATCTTTCCCGAGGACGCTTCTGAACTGGGGTATCAACAGTTTGATAAGCTAGGTGAACAGCCTTCGCATCAAACCCGATTGCTCTGTTTTGAAAAATTAAAACAGTGGGAACGCAAACTTCAGACTTTGCTAGAGGACACCCATTCCGCAGACCTGCGCATTGATCTGGAAATTTTACTTGCACAAACACAACTGGATCTGGAGCATTTTGCTTTAGACGAACAAGAACGCCTTATTGCCATTGGGCGTCCCTCGCAATCTATTTTTAATAGCCTGTCACAACTAGTAAATGAACAATTTTCGTCAGAACGACAACGCCGTGCCGTGGACAGATTCAAACACTACATGAGCACTGAAAATAAAAACACCTACGTGACAGACCTGAAACAACGTCTACTTTACGACAAGAAAAAATATGAAGGTAAGCTAACGGCCTTCTCTTATCCCTCAGCAGAATTTATCAATAACTATTTGAAGAACACTGACTCTTTTGTTGCAGGCATTGAAGAGCTTCTTATAAAAACAGGGCGCACCGATTGGAAGGAAGAGTTTGAAACCTTCAAAACAGAGGTTCACGAATATGACCTTCTGTTAAAACAGGAAATTCTGCCCTTAGTGCCCAAGCGCACGCAACTTTCTAGAAAGAGATATGAGTTGCGTCTAAAAAGATTTGGTAACTCGACTTCTCCTGAAAATATGATCAGTGAAGGCAAAAAGGTCTTTCAAAAAGACTATCTTGAACTGAAAGGTTTAGCTCAAGAGATTGCAAAAAAACACAGCCTTAAAAACAACAGTCCTGCGTACGTCACACAGTTTCTTAAAAACTCCGCCGTCAAAGACGCCCACGAAGCTAAAGCGCTTTATCAAAAGGCCAATCAACGTCTGGAAAGTTTAATTAAAAAGCACGACCTAGTGACCTTACCACAAAAACCTTTACTCATTCGTTTAGGCAGTAAGGCCGAAAGCAAAGCCTCACCTGTGCCTCACTTAAATATCCCACCTCTACTCAACAACAAAGGGGAAACCCCTGAATTTGTAGTACCCACTGGAGAAAGCCAAAATGAACTTCCTTACGATGACTTCAGTCATTTTGGAATGGCCCTAGCTTTAACCGCACATGAAGGACGCCCTGGACACGATTTGCAATTCCAACATATTTTAGAAAAACCTATCAGCATTATCCGAGCCGCTTACGCCTTTAATTCCGTCAATGTGGAAGGCTGGGCTCTTTATGCAGAACAGATCATGGTGCCCCATCTTAACCTTGAAGAGCAGTTTAGCTTCTTGCAAAGTAAAATGTGGCGGGTAGCAAGATACTTCTTAGACCCGATGATTCATCTTGGACAAGCCAACGAAAAGTTTGTCATTCAGGTGCTTCATAAGCAGCTGGGCCTTTCTGAAGCCTTATCCCAAACCGAGTACGACCGTTATTCTTTCCGAATGCCTGGACAAGCTCCATCTTACTACCAAGGCTACCATAACCTAGTGGCTTTTAAGGAAAGGCTGGAGGCCCAAATCGGCAAAATGGAAACGAAATGCTTTCACGATACCCTGTTGTCCTTAGGACTAATGCCCCACAACCGCCTAGAAAGCCTTAAAAACAACTTTGTAGACTGTAAGCACATGTAGACCACGTCTTTCCTCGACGTTTTGAAACTCTCCAAACTGAGGGGTTTCATTAGCCCGCAATAAGTTACAGATTATCCTTTTGCCGAGGCAAAGAGGTGTGCAGCCTAACATACGGCGCGTCAAAGACAAAAACTAGGGATTCGCTTATGTCAATAGACATGAAATTGAGAGAGAATTCCAAAGCCTTAGTATGTGGAGCTTCGCAAGGAATTGGCCGAGCTGTGGCCATAGAACTTGCGCGCGCAGGTGTGACCGTTCACGCGGTATCCAGGTCAGCAGATAAACTGAAAGACCTTATGGATGAGCTTAAAGACATCAACTCTTTAAACCATCAATACCACTGCGTTGATTTTTTAAGCCCTGATCAACTTCAACGTTTCTGTGAAGCCATCCCTCAGCAGAACTTTCAAATTTTGATCTGTAATGCAGGAGGACCGAAATCGGGACCACTCATAGATGCCAACACAGAAGAGTTCCTGCATGGCTTTCAGGCACACGTGCTGACCAATCAAAAACTTGTGCAAGCCGTCCTACCTGCGATGAAAAGCGGTGGTTGGGGACGCATTGTAAACATCATCTCGACATCTGTTAAAGTTCCTATTCCTAATTTAGGTGTCTCCAATACCATTCGAGGAGCCGTGGCTCAATGGGCGAAAACTTTAAGCCTTGAACTCGGCCCTCACAATATCACCGTCAACAATGTCTTACCTGGATACACAGAAACAGAACGACTAGAGAAACTCTCTCAGGCTGCCGCAGAAAAACAAAACTTATCCCAAGAACAGATTTTAAATAACTGGCGTATGATGACGCCTATGCGTAGATTTGCCACAGCTCAAGAGGTCGCATGGGCGGTGCAATTTTTATGTTCAGACCAAGCGGGTTACATCTCTGGAATCAATCTTCCTGTTGATGGTGGCAGAACGGGTTGTTTATAAAGGGAGACTTTGCGGTGACACAGATTTTAAATTACATTCATGGCGAATTTGTTCCTGCTCAAAACAACCAAACCCTAGACAACTATAATCCAACAACAGGTGAAGCATATTCTACCTTACCCGATTCGGATGCGGTGGATGTGGTCTTTGCCATTCAGTCTGCTAAAAAAGCTTTTCCCAAGTGGTCGGCTCTCAGTCCTCAAGATCGCTCAACGTGGCTACATAAAATTGCGGATGGCATTGAGAAGCGATTTGATGAATTTGCACACGCCGAGTCCGTAGATCAAGGAAAACCCTTGTGGCTTTCTAAAGAGATGGATATCCCCAGAGCCATTTTAAATTTTCGTTTCTTTGCAGAAGAAATCTTAAAGTTTGAACACAAACAGATTGTACCTGCACAAGAGGGTTCTACTCTCAGTCACGTTATCGAAAAGCAACCCATAGGTGTGGCAAGCTTGATCTCGCCTTGGAACTTGCCTTTATATTTACTGACTTGGAAGATCGCTCCTTGTCTGGCCACAGGCAACACTGCCGTCTGTAAACCTTCTGAGGTGACACCCATGACGGCCTATCTGCTTGCACAAGTTTTACAAGAAGTGGGACTACCTGCTGGAGTTTGTAATATGGTGTTTGGCACAGGAAACAACGTGGGGTCCACTCTGACTTCACATCCTGGTGTATCTTTAATTTCATTTACAGGTGGGACTGAAACTGGGCGAAAAATTGCACAAAGCAGCGCAGATAAGTTTAAAAGACTAAGCCTTGAAATGGGTGGGAAAAATGCCGCCATCATCTTAGAGGACGCAGACCTTACCAAAGCTGTACCCGCTTTGATCCGTGCCGCTTTTTTAAATCAAGGCGAAATCTGTTTATGTATCGAACGATTTTTTGTACATGAAAAAATTTATGCAGAATTTCTATCAGAGTTCATTAAGGCTACTGAAAAACTTAAAGTGGGTGACCCTTTTGAAGACGACACCTTTATGGGACCTTTGGTGTCCAAAGCTCATCTTGATAAAGTCACATTAGCCATTGAGCGAATGAAACAAGATAAGGCCAAAATTCTTTTTGGAGGCACAGCCGAAGTGTCTGTCACTGAGAAAAATAAGAATGGTTACTTTTTTAATCCCACAATTGTAGAAGATCTTTCTGATTGTTCGGAAATGCAACAAGAAGAGATCTTTGGACCAGTTGCAAGCTTTAGGTCTTATAAAAATTTAAGCGAAGCCGTGAAATGGGCCAACACCACACCTTACGGGCTGTGCGCTAGCATTTGGACGCAGGACACAGATAAGGCCGCCAAAGTGGCCAGCCACCTTGATGTAGGCACTGTATGGATCAATTGCTGGATGAAGCGAGACTTAAGAATGCCTTTTGGTGGAATGAAAGACTCGGGTCTTGGTCGCGAAGGTGGTCATTACTCTTTTGATTTTTTTACTGAAATGAAAACTGTGTGCATACAGATTTAATCACTTTGAAAGGATAAAACAATGTCAGGACGAATAGTTGCAGGATTGCTCGCCCCACATCCACCACATTTAGTTTATGCCGAAAACCCTCCGCAGAATGAACCCAAAGCCGAGTGTGGTTGGGAGAACTTGCGTTGGGCGTATGAACGAATGCGCCACAGCTTATCAAACTTAGAATATGACGTACTGATTGTGCACTCACCGCATTGGCGCACACAAATTGGCACTCACTTTTTAGGTGTGAAAAACTTTAAGTCAAAATCTGTCGACCCTATCTTTCCCCACCTGTTTCGTTACAACTATGAATTGGAAGTCGATGTAGACCTTGCAGAAGCGATTGAAGAGCGTGCGCGGAACAAAGGACTACTGACTAAGATGATGAAAAATCCTGATTTTCGTGTGGACTATGGAACCATTGTTTCCTGTCACATGACAGACCCCACATGGTCTAAGCCTATAGTGGGAATCTCATCAGTAGGAGCTTCAACTTATTACAGTGTAGATGTGATGGATGATCTTATGCGCGCGCTTGGCGAGGCCACACGCGAGGCCGTTGAAGCCTCTGGAAAAAGAGCCGTGCTGATTGCTAGCCACTCTTTGTCTCATAGACACTTCGTGGATGAAAGTGACATTCCCGAAGATATGTCTAAAGAACATATACAAAATCACTCCCAGTATTTGTGGGACATGAAGATGATTGAATTGATGAAAAAAGGCAATTCCAAAGCCATTTTGGATTTCTTACCTGACTTTACAGAACAGACTATTGGAGAAACCGATGCAGGGGGACTGGCTTGGATGCTTAATGCTTTGGGTATGCCTCAAACTCCTGCCATCGTACATGGCTATGGCACTGTGATCGGTACAGGAAATGCCGTTGCCGAGTGGAGGGTGTAAAATGAGCATTTTAAAAAGTTATCTTTTACCAGGATTGCCGCATATCTTATTACAACCGCAAGTGAAGACACCGTGGACCGCACTCCACCAAGCCTTTGACAAAGTCCGTACAGAAATTGAAGAGCTGAATCCTGATTTAATTTTGATTTACTCTTCTTATTGGTCCAGCATCATTGGTCATCAGATTTTAGCAAAAGAAAATATTAAATGGACTCTTGTAGATGATGAATGGCACGAGTTGGGCTCTATCCCCTACACCATGAACTGTGATGTGGAGTTTGCTAGGGAGTTCAAAAGAACTTCTGAAGCTCGTGGACTTTTAAGCAAACTTACAGATTACGAAGGTTTTCCCGTAGACACGGGAACGGTGACTGTAAATCAACTGGTCAACCCTAAAAATAAATTTAAAGTATGTGTGACTTCTTCTAACATTTATTCTGACCGATCAGAAACTCAAATTCTTGGTAAAGCCGCTCATGACGCCATTGAAAATTTAAATCGCAGAACTGTTGTGATTGTGATCTCTTCTTTATCCAATCGCTATAATATCGAACCTGTGAACTATGATTCTCAAGAGGACCGTATTAGCTCTGCTAAAGACCACGAATGGAATCTTAAGTTTTTAGAATTTCTAAGCCAAGGACGTTTAGAAGATGCCTCTCAACTTTCACGACAATTCCATCGCGAAGCGCGAGTGACCAAAAAAGTGGTAAACTTTAAACCTTTCTGGTGGTGGTCCGCAGTAGCAGGAATGGATAACAATTATACTGGGGAAGTTTTTGAATACCAACCCGTGCACGGCACAGGAGCTGCCGTAGTGGGTATGACTCGTGGCACTTCCAGTTTCGGCGATTTAGAATTTGATGAAGACAATACGGATTTTTATATGGGCAATCGCAATGTCTTAAGCACGGGAGGAATGGATTCAGGAAAATTAAACATCACTGATCCCTTTACTTCCTCCCACGAACCCGACGACGAAGAAAACTAAGGAGAACGACGAATGGATTTAAAAAGTTTTCCCAAAAGTCCCTTAGGCAACAAAATCGAAGGTTTACCTACGGGGCGCGATGTGGACTGGGTTCCTTTAGTGGACTTCCGTCGCAACGATGTCTCTGAAAACACCATCCACGGCGCCATCTCTTGGTTCTCTGGTGATCAGTGCATTCACTCTTTTGGTGGTAATGTCTTGTGCTACGGACGAAGCATGATGAAGCCTTTTTATATTAAAGTCTTTGCTAACGAACTGGATTCTGTTCTGAACATAGAACAAAAGGCCATTGCTTTGGCCAGTCATAATGGCAGCGCACAACACGTCAAAGCCGCACAGTCTATTTTGAGCGAAGGCGAATGGGGTCTGATGCAGACACCTTTGGATCTCCCCTTAGTGCAATTTGGCAGACAAGTCCGACGTCCGCGCCGATGGTTCAACAACTCTTCAGGTCATCATGCGGCTATCTTAAAGGGGGCTCGTCTTAAAGGTTGGAATCGTGCAGGATACACTTTACCCAGCCACCCCATTTTTCAAGAGTACCTTAAAGTGATCAAACGGTATCTTGGTGAGGACTACAAAATTAAACGTGTCGCTCGAGATGGGGACGGTCTTCCCACGGTCGCCATGACTGTGAATGACCTGGCTCAGTGTTATGCTGGCCTTGCTAAAAATAAAAACGAAGACTGGATTTGGGGAGCGTTTATTGAAGAACCCGATCTTATCGGAGGGTTCAATCGTTTGGATACAACAGTGATTAAATCTTGCAATAGACAGGTCATTGCTAAAGAAGGCGCCGATGGACTTCTGGGACTGGCCATAGATCATCCTGACTACAAAGACGGTCTTGGTATTGTGATCAAAATTGCACACGGCTGGAATCCTCAAGCAACTTGGTACGTAGCGCGTTCTATTTTGGGTGTTTTAGGATTTGAACTCAGAAACCCTTATCCTTTACGACGCCAAAAAGCTTTTGTGGTTGAAAACATTGTTCCGCCTCAATACCTAGAAAAGCTCACGCAGATTCCCACTTGGGATGATTGGGACCCCGATCATGACAGGTGGTACTTTGATTACAACGACTACACGGATTTATTCTAGCTCCACACAGCCACAGACGGGATGAAGCTTGATGAGGTCCCACATTTTATTTTATTCTTTAATCATCTCAAAAAGTTTTGTTGCGTGAACGCAATCGAAGTTTGATGATAAACGCTTAATCCATTTTAATTTTTGGAGCTTAATATGAAAGAGATCATCAGCCAAAAAGCACCTGAGCCAGTGGGAGCCTATCCTCACGCGCGTAAAGTGGGAGATCTACTTTTCCTTTCAGGAGTAGGCCCCAGACAACGTGGCAGCAAAGATATACCTGGGGTGATCCTAAACGAATTTGGCGAGGTTCAAAGCTATAATGTCGCAGAGCAGACCCATGCTGTGATTAAAAACATCGAACTGGTATTACAAGATGCGGGAGCCACACTCAAGGACCTCGTCGATGTGCAGGTGTTTTTGATCAATATGAAACAGGACTTCCCTATTTTTAACCAGGTTTATGCCCAATACTTTGATGTTGAAACAGGCCCCTGCAGAACTACGATTGAAGTGGGCGCTCTTCCCACACCTATTGCAGTTGAAATCAAAGCTATTGCTCGCCTAGCGTAAGGTCCTTAAGACCCGTAATTATTTTAAAAAACTTCACATAATCTACGTTGATGCTTCACGTAAATCCCCCCCAAATGTTCTATTCTCAATGAGCATGGGAGGTGTTCCAATGAACCACGCCAAAGTCTTATCATTAGAAGAAGCCGTTAATGACAATTTAGACGAGTTCATTAAGGATTATTACGAAGACACATATAATGTGTATGTGCCCAAACGTAAGTTTTTTAAAGAACCCCGTTTTTTAGTCGTTGAGGATGATTTAACATATAAGCCTCTGTGGGATTTTATTCTCCGTAAAGTCGATAAGGATTTTACCTATGATTGGGTGGCTTCAGTCGATGAAGCCGAAAAAATGATCTCTAGTGCATTTAAATCTAATAAACCTTATGACCTTATCATTTGTGATATTTTCCTTGAAGGCAGCCAAACGGGGCTGGATTTGTGGAGAAAGCACGGGCTGGTCTACAACAATATGTTAATGGTTTCTAATATCGACTACGAGCAGCTCATTAAAAATTTAAGAGATGAAGTCTACATCCCTCCGTACTTAAAAAAACCGCTAAGTGTAGATGAATCGGTAAAAGCTATTAACAAATCACTCTTAATGAGTTATTTTTAGGCCCAAGAGTAAAACAGAGAAGGGAATCTCTACTTTTTAACTTTACTTTGATAAAGCAAGAAAGCTCTGCGACAAGCTTTACATCGGAGCCTACTTTGAAATTGCTAACGGCTTTAAAAAATAAACTTTCGTTTTTAATTTTAGGCGTAGTGCTGCTTGCCATATCCGCTGCCTTTTCTGTCACTCTGCTGCACCGCCTGAATCACACCATGCAACTTCGACAGCAGGCCATTCGAGTACAAAGCAAAATCACCGCTCTAGATCAACGGGTCAAAGAGTGGCTGCTTTTAAGTCTTGCTTACAATGATTCTCCCAGCACTGAGCTTTTCATTAAAAAAGAAATGGTAGAAAGCTCTACTTATGAATTGTTTGATGATTTAAAAGAACGTCTGGCCAATGATCAAAATTCTTATGAACGACTTTTGAACCTTGAGCTAGAGTGGAAAAAGATCAACACCGTTTTACCTAGTCATAATGTCTTAGATTATTTTTCTTTTGAAACCAAACAATTAGAAAAGGCTCAGTTGGATGCCATTGGCATTCATGGTCCACTGATTGATAGTAACTTTAAGTTGATCTATGTCATGAGTACGATCTTGCTGATATTATCAACCTTTGTCATTGGTACAGCTTTGATCTTATTCCGTCGAGAGCAACGACTGAACAACCAACTTATTGACGAGCTTCGGGTCTCCAAAGACGAAGCTCAAGCCTCTTCAAGATTAAAGTCTCAAATCTTGGCCACTGTCAGCCATGAGATCAGAACTCCTCTTAATGGTATTATTGGGATGTGTGACATTCTTTCCCATCGCAGTGATCTTGACCCTAGAGTCAGAAAAAAAATTCAAGTGATCATGGCTTCAGGACAGACCCTTACACACATTATCAATGACATCCTCAATTTTTCTAAAGCCGAAGCAGGTAAAATCGTCACCAACAAGGCCAACTTTAACCTTTTTAGATTATGCCAAAATATTATTGAATCTTTACACTTTCAAGCAGGACAAAAAGGTGTGGCTTTGCAATTAGATTATGAAGACTCACTGACTCATCATTTTGAAGGTGATAAAGAACTGCTCTCTCAAATTCTTTATAATCTTATTGGTAATGCCGTTAAGTTTACAAGCGAAGGGCATGTGCGCCTCCAGATTTCAAAAGCAGGAAAAAATAAAATTGATATTGTGGTTGAAGATACAGGGATTGGAATTGAAAAAGAAAGTCTCTCTAAGATCTTTGAACCTTTCTATCAGGCCAGAAATATCAATGCCAAACAAGGTACAGGATTAGGACTTGCCATTTGTAAACGTCTGATTGAAATGCTAAATGGCCGAGTCAGTGTCACTAGCACCTTGGGTGTCGGGACCAAATTTCATGTTAAGCTCCCCTTAGTGGAGTCTGAAGTGTCTTTAGTTCAAGGAACTACATCACCAAAGTCTGAAGGGAGTAAGAAACCGCCAAAATTTATTGGACTCAGAACACTCATTGCCGAAGACAATGCCACCAACCAATTGATCATCACCAAAATGTTAGAACTCCTTAACATCGATTATAAAATTGCTGAGAATGGCCAAGCAGCTCTACGTCTTGTTGAAGCTGAGACCTTTGACTGTGTATTTATGGACTGTCAAATGCCTGTCATGGATGGTTACGAAGCCACAAAGCAGATTCGAACAAAGGGACTTAAAATCCCTATCTTCGCTATGACAGCAAATGCTGCTGAAGAAAACGTGGATCAATGTCTCGCAGTAGGAATGGATGGATTTATTTCTAAACCTATTTCGTTGAACGAAGTGATTCAAGTTTTAACAGATAATTTCAAGGATCATGTCTTAGAAGAAACCGTTGATCCAGAAAAGGTGACACTGACCACGGACGCCTCCATGGAGGATTCTGTGATTCTCACCGCTCAAACCTCTGGACTCAACTTAAATGGTGAGGGCTTAAGCTTTGAAAGCGACCAAAAGCAACACCTCTACTGTCAGGATAGCATCCAAGAGACCCTAGAAAAACTGACCCAAGAAACAAATGAATCTGTGGTGTTACAAATATTAGACTCCTTTAAGTCCGCATTAGGTAAACTGAGTTATGAGCTTCATAATGAGATTGAGGATTTATCCAATTTGCGTAAAGTTGCTCATAAATATAAGTCTTCAGCAAGTCTGATTGGGGCCGATACTTTAGCGCAGACTCTTAAAAGTATTGAGACCTCTAGGGATTTACAAGAGGCCAAGAAGCATGTGGAATTTATTAAAAAAATCTTACCTGAATTGACTCAATATCTGGATAAGAACTATTAACCACCAAATATAAAATCAAATAGTGTCTTCTTTTTCTTTGGTGCAGGATCAACAGGAATTGGTCGCGGCGGAAAGTACTGCCCGTTCTGATAATTGCCATTTCGTTGATCATAGTAAGGATCAATGACCACAGGTGGTTTTTCAACCACTTTAGGTTTTAATGGAATATGAGTTAAATTTGACGCCACATAGGTTTCTGGAAAATCTCTTCCTAGTCCCGCAATATAATCAATTACGGGTTGAACGCTTTTGTTACGTCGTTGAATCAAAGTCAAACAATCACCATCAGACACAGTATGGTAAACCCCGTAGCGTCTCACCGCATAGGAAGTGCCATTTTCACAACGCACATTTCGTGTTTGCGGGTCTGCCTTACTGTAGGCCACGACATTATAGTTTGAGTTGACCTTAGGCATTGGGTTATCAATCCACTTATACTGAGGCAAATTATAAACAGCCTTTGTGGATAAGGTGTTATGTGGACCTTCATTCAAAATAGCATCTAGCTGATATAAATCTTTATCTGCCATACGCATACATCCGTGGGACTCGAATCCACGCACCAATTTGTCTCTGGTGATTTGGTAATGAAATCCTACTTCTCTGTAACCACCTGCATTTTCTCCTAAATTTTTATCAATCACAGCAATAAAGGGACGACCTCTAAAATAGGCAGGAAAATTTCTGGCTCTCGTGTTATTGATGGCATGCCATTGACTGGCCTTTTTAATTTCTGCATTCTTAAAATCTTCATATTCCTCATATTTATTTGTGCTGTTGCGCATTCTACTAGGAACTAAAAAAGTCATGGAATGGACTTGCCCGTCCATTCCTGTCTGAGTGCGAATATCTAAAGCTCCGACCGTTAATGGAAAAACTTTAGTGATCAGATAATATGAGTCTTCTAAAATCATCTTACGATCAAGAATAGACACATTCACACTAAATTTAGTTTCATTAAGATGGATGTCTTCATAAAATTTTTGTACTTGCACAACATCAAATATTGAACCCTTACCACCCGCATTCTGATGCCAATCTACACGCACTTGCAAACGTCTAAAATAATACCCAATATTTTCATCATGAATAAACAACAATAGGTCAGCATCAAATACCTTATCTTCCCCTGTGACATCTACAACATTTTCATAATCCACACTTAGGATTGCATTTCTGCGTGTGTGCTCGTTCTTCTTGGTGGCGACAAAAACCTCTTGTCCTGATTCATTAGTCTTATAATGCCCATCAGGCCCCACAGCCCCATCTCTATAAAATTTAATTCGGGTATTCATCTCAGGAATAATAAGGTCATCGGCTGTAGGTCCCACGAATAAACCTGGATGGGCCTCAAACATTTCCAGAATCTTACTAGAAGTCCCTCGAAAATGAACAGCACTCTTATCGTACTTAGCAATATCTCTGACATCGACATGCTTTAAATACTCAAAACGATTCGCATAGGTGACAGAAGCACTAAACAACACACTCAAAAGCACAAGCCATTTGGTCATTATCATTCCCCTTATTTCTGGAATATCCAATCCTAATAAAGCAAAGTTAGGACCAAAAAACTGAGCTAAATTAACGCCTTATCTGAAATATAGAAGACTTAGCAGCGCGCATGTCTCAACCTAAGGCTGTCGGGCCAACACCTGTACCAAACTTAGACATCCCCAATCTCTCTGAAGCGAGGTGGGTTTTTTACCAATCTTTTGGGGGAAGGGGTGGTTTTTGCAAATCTTTGGAGGAGGTTTGGGCTTGGTTTTGGGCTGGAATATTTCTGTATATATACTCAAAATGCTCAGACAGTGACGTTTGGCACAGTTTTGCGTTCGCAAAACAGCGCCAAGCCGAACTCGCATTTCGACCATATATACAGAAATATTCCAGCCCAAGACCAAGTCCGTTCCAGAGAAAGACGGCTGTTACTACTATTGGATGATGATATAAATGGGTAGGTGGCCTGAGCCAGCTAGAGGCAAAACTCTTCCATATACGGCGTTCATATTTTGGGCAAAGGCGTGGTCTATGGCTGAGGATTGGAACATGCTTGAGCTGACGAAGGTGTCTGATGTGTCTGCAATAAGACTTACATAATTAGCATTAAACATCTTATAAACATAGCCATCTACTTTATAGAAGTTTTTAGGACTGTTGAGATCGCCGATGATAAGTAATGAATCGCTTTCTGCGGTGTAGGTCATGTTTTTTTCTATAACTTGTTTACCCTGTTGAGCATTAGGGTTTTGAGTGCCGCTATCTATTTCAAAGAAGGTGGAAAACATTCCGTTTTCTGAAAAAAAGTTTCGCCAAGGGTTATAAAGATGAAGAGGGTTTAAATAAAACTCACGAAATTTATTTTTTACTTTTAATAACAGATAGCTTCTATTCTTCTTGTCGTTTGTTTTATTTTTTTCATCTGCGTACAAAACTTCTTGTATGACGGTTGATAAAGAGTAATCGCTTAAAACCACAATCCCATTACGTTCATTGGTTTTACCACTTGAAGTTTTAAACTCTGGAATATTTCTTACCAAATGATGGTTGTATTTGTACTTTCCAAAAATAGTTTTAGCAAATTCAGGGCTCAAATAATAAGGACAGTACTCACCTAAAATTAAGAGGTTAGGACGCATATCAGAATTGATTATATCCAAAATATTTTTCTCTAAATTGGATTTATAAGATTTTTGACCTCTGATCTTTGTAGCACTGGTTGCACAATCTATATTCCACCACATCACACGCACGGCCTCTGGATCTACAGTGGCAGGCGGTAAATCCCTTGCGGTTAAGGCATAGGAGAGGTCCAGTCGATCAAATTGTTCTTTAACTCGAATTTCATCGGCGGACAGAGTCTCCTCTGTTCCAAAGATAAAGGCGCTCTGTACAAGCTCGCCATCTTCAGACTGAGACTGTGCAAAGGCCTGCCCACTTGGTGACAGACCCAACATAAGAAAAACACTATAAAATAAGATAGCTAAATAATTCATAATTATCTTAAAACCATGTTCTTAATCGTTTGGCAAGGTGACACAAATCCTAGAGTTTCTTTAATCACCCCACCTATATCCACAATGCGCTGATTGATTTGCGACATATTCTCATAGAGATGTCCCTGCTCTGTACAATAAGTCTCTAGACCCGAGGAGAGACCCGTTAGCTTCGCTTTTAAGGCTTCAGTCTCTGACTGCAACACGCCCAGTTCTCTTGTAAATCTTTCAACCTCTAAAATTTTTGCGGCTTTTTCTGATTCAAAATCCTCTTTTTTCTCTTCTAATACCTTCAGATCTTCTAATAGCTTTAAGTACGTAGCATTTAAATTTTCTTGTTCTTGTAATAACTCCTCTAATTTAGAATTTTGCAAAAACATGTCTTTTTGATCCCTTAGCGCTGTAAGTTTACTTTCGCTTTCTTGCTTAACGCCTGAGACATCTTGAATACCAGAAGACACCACTAACATCAGTCCTTCGATATCAGATTGGTACTCACTAAGTTTTTGATTTTTTTCTTGTTCTTTTTTAAGCAAATAGCTGCCAAATTGGTTTTGACATCCCGTAATGTCATAAAGATCTCTGAGACAGGAATCTAAATCCGATAGGCCGTCTGATGATCCAAAAATCTGTAGAAATTTATCAGAAAAACCATCTATAGCAGCGTTATATAAAACTTCATTTTTTAAATACGCATCTTGTTGTTTTTGCAACTGTGCTTCAAGCTTCTTTAACTCTGTCGCCTGGGTTGCGATATCTCGATCCATAGTACTTAATTCTGCTTGCAGTGTCTTTACAAAGTCTTCATAAGTCTTTGCCGTAATTTGATCTACTTTCAAGTTTCTGACCTGATTGTATCTCCACCTGTAAGTCAAAATTTGATCCCAAATCTTGCCTAATTTCTTAAACTCTTCGGCTTTAAGCTCTTGATTTAATCTCTCTGTCAGAGTTTGCACCTTATTTTTATCTGCTGCATTTCTCCAAGGATAAGAATAGTCCATTTGTGATCGGACAATAATATTGTCTATCCTAGATGAACTCATATTTTCAAAGAAGTAAGAGATTTCAGCATCTGAATCTAAATCTTGAGCCGTCAGACAGTAGTCATTCACATCTGCTCTAAAGATATTGGAACGACACATGATTTGAGGCAAAACTACAAGACCTTGGGATTCTATCTTGTCCAAGAGATTATCAAAATCACCATTTACAACTTTAAGTTGATTGATAATAGATGATTTCTCGTCTTCTAAACTTCTTTCTTTTGCAACATTGGACTCAAGCACTTTATTGGTTTCTTTGAGTCTATTGATAGAAATTCCTACCTCATCTTCTTTTTTTCTTTTAATAACCTGTAACTGTTGTATTTTAAACTTAAGACTTGTGATGTCTTTTTGTGTTACCAACTGTTCTCTATAGGAGGACATGGCGCTTTGATACTGAGTCAAACTTGATTTTAATACAGGTTCTAGTTCTTTGAGTTTCTCTAAAGACATTTCTAAAAACAAAATATCCATTTCTAAATTAGAAACTTTACCCATCTGTTCTTGTATAGCTTCAATACTTAATGGCGGACCTGCGTACTGCATCTCTTGCACACGCTTAAGGTCGCTCTCTTTAATTTTAGCACCAACATAAGTATAGGCTTCATACAGCCTCTGTAAAGATAAGGCAGATGAGCTGATCTTTTCCTCTAGATCAGTAATATTTTTATCTAAAACTTCAAGCTCTGAAACCAACACAGCATTGGATTCTCTAAGGTCATTTAATGAACCTTCAGATTGTTTTATCCTGCCATCTTTAAGCTCATGGATTTGACTTTCTAGTTCATAAAGAGTCTCTTGTAGTCTGATTGCCTCTTCTTTGGTGGATTGAATTAAGCCTTCTCTGTCTGAAAACTTAAGCTCATTCATTCTGGCTTGTTTACTTTCTATAGAGGTCACCGTGTCTTTTATGACATTTAATGTGTCTGTCACTGTAGACTGAGCTTCTGCTTCAGTGATCTTTTCTAAAATCTGACTTTTTTCTTGTAATAAGGGATATAATTTTGCGTAAAAATCATAAGACTTCGCTATGTCAGTTTGATACTCTTCTTTAAGTACATAATTTGTTTCTTGTAAATTTGATGCTATTGAATAATCCAGTAGGCCATAAGCTGTAGACCAAGATTCTGAGAGACCTTTTTTTCTTGTTGTATGCTCATTTAAATACTCAGAAGACCTGTCCTTATAGCATTCTATAGCCATACTTCTAAAGGTTTGATCACTACCTGATAATGGTATGAGAACCTGAACAGGCTTGCCACTTTGATCTGTAAAATTTAATTCCATGTTATTTTGTGATAAAAACATGGCCATAAAAATTCTCGAATTTAAAAATCCATAGGCAGGACTGTAATACACTTCTTCGCCATTTCTATAAAATGGAAAGTCCCTTTGCGAAGAGTTTAATTCTTTTGTGAACGTCTGATCGAAAAGTGCCTGATTATTTTTATTGGTCAATTTTGCGGACTTCCAACTTATGCTGACATTATTAGGTTTAAAATCACCAGAAAAACTGATGTTCATAATGGGAAGGCTCACAGGAGGGTTACTGTACGCCATCTGAAACAGCCCCATGACTGGTGTGCTTGGACCTTGAAATTCAAAAGTGGTTGATAGAAAACAATAGTCCTTATCTAAAACAAATTCAGCTTTAGCTTGCACTACGAAACACAAAGAAAACATGAATAGTAAAAAATGTTTTATTGAGGAACACATACTAATTGTCCCTCCGAATTTTTTACCGCAAGTAAGGCTTGTTCACAGGCCACCCTGTCATTTTCTGTACCTTCGGTTTCAAACTTCATAAAGCTTTGATACAGCTCGCCCATATATGTAACGTCCAAATGGTAATCAAAATCATTGCCCGAATACAAAACACGGCGACATTCACACTGAGCTAAAGTTCTAGGTCGATAAGTAGAACAGCTATTTTGTGACGATGAACGATCAGAAAAAATAACATAGGCATCTTTAGCTTCGCCCGATGGGCAAGCCGTATTTCCATAAACAGTCCGACGTTCTATACCCGCAGGTACATCGTTTAAACTGACAATAGGTTCAATCGGTGGTAAATAAGTTTCACCCTTTTCGATAATGCCTCTGAAGATAGGCAGGGCCATACTGCCCCCTGTTGCCGAACCGCCAATAGGTCGAGGGTAATCGTAACCTACCCACACGCCCACTACAAAGTTTTTGCTAAAACCAATAAACCATGTATCTCTGGAATCATTACTTGTTCCTGTTTTTCCCCCAAAGCATGACTGTTTGCCACTTCCTAATAAGTCATTAAAACAAGTCGATTGATACTTTTTCTTATTCAAGTTTGAAATAAAACTTCTAAGTGATGAAGCCGTTCCAGAGTTAGCCGTCTCGATCAACATGGTTTGAATTTGAAAAATAGAATTTGGCTTAAATGTGGGAACTTCAACGGTTTCAATATCACCACGATAAATCACATTCCCTTTGCTGTCTGATAGGTATTTAAAATACTGAGGTTTTACAATATGTTTACCATTTGAGAAAAACGAAAATGAACTGACCAGTTTAGCCACTGATAGTTCTTGCGCTCCTAAAATGATAGTAGGGCTATCAATGGGGCTTTCATATAAGTCTACTAATTTTAAAAAATCACGCAGTTCATTTAAGTTTTGTTTCCAATCTGGTCCCCAAATAGGATGCTGGATCAAACTGAGAGCTGCAATATTTTGAGATTGTGTTAAAGCCTTAGCAATAGATAGGTCTGCACCCACACCACCACTGTAGTTTTTAGGACGATAGTATTTATTCTTATCAATTTGAAATGTCACACTTCTGTTATTTAAAACATTTTGCGGATTAAAACCCTTATTAAGAGCATAAAAATAAACCCATGGTTTTAAAGTTGATCCTGCTTGTCGACGAGCAAATCTGGACCTATCAAAGCTTGAGGTACTAGGGTCGTATCCTCCAAAGTTGGCTAGCACTTCACCTGTTTGGCTGTTCATAATCAGCACTGCTGCCTGCAGCTTAGGAGTATCGAGTTCATAAATTATAGACTTTGGGTCTTTAGCCACAACCGTTGGTGCTGGTACCTCTGAATCTTCATCTTCAATATCTTGATTAGGCTCTTCAACAACAACAGGACCGTCTTTATCTTTCACCCAAAAGATTTGTCCATCTTCAAACTCTTTACTTCTTACTTTGCTATCAAAATGTTTCTTGTGGGAATCTGTAAGCTGGATTTGGAAGTCATCTTTATGTAACAGCCCACCCTTTTGTTGAATGTAGATGGCAGGTAACATGTCAGCTCTCGGCTTTGCCCATTCTAATCTATTTAGAGAATTTCTATACATAGATGGCTTTAAAGACTGCAATTCTTGCAAAAGGGATAAGATACTGTCTGCCACAGATTCTGGTGTTTCATTAGATAAAAGCTTACTTTGATCGGCGAACTCTGAAATCCCCACGTGATTCACAATATCTAATTTGTCGTTTGTATTTCTGACCAACAAAATATCACCAGGAATACTCCCTTGATTTTTAAGTAGAGCATTGATCTGTTTCTCTAATTTTTTTTCTGGATTAAAAAAATCATCAGTATGGTAATAAAAAAGCGAACTCTTGTCTGCCTTACCCAAATACATTGTGATCATATATTCAGATGAAGAAGATTTTTTCAAAAGCAGGTCCAATCTATTGAGACGTGTCGTCACAGTGGTGCCAAAATCCTCTTCTCTAAATCTGGCTGTTCGGCCTCGATCATCTCTGGCTGGGCCAATGGCATTGAGTTTATTTCTGACTTCATCCTGTTTATCCAAATTTTCTTTTACAACAGAATACACAATCTCTTGTAGGTTCTTATCTACTGTGGACTCCACCACAATCTCTTTGGCTTGGACATGCTTTTCAAAGTCATAACTGCCTAACCATTCTTTAGCATGGTCACGAATATAAATAGATGGATTATCTACAGCAATACTTGTGGGCAAATTCCACACAGGAAGTTCTGTTTTTACCGCTTGTTGAAATTCCTCTTCTGTAATAGCACCTAATGTTTTCATTCGTGTTAAAACATAATCATTTCTGCGTGGGTAAGTGTATTCCACATAGTTAGTAGGATTGGAATAACGTGAAGGGGCTTTTAGTAAAGTGGCAATGAACGCGGACTCTGCCACACTCAAGTCTTTGGCATCTTTTTTAAAATACGTGTATGCCGCCTGTCCTATACCTTGTATTCTTGGTCCAAAATCCATAAGATTAAAATACATTTCAAGAATATACTCTTTAGCCTTAAGGTCGCCATCCACAAGAGTATGAGCATCCTCATAAGGCCATGCCCAATACCACTCCCTCACCTTTCTAAGAATCGTCGAAGGTTGTCCGCTATTTAACATAGGATAATTCACAGACTGGGGGCCATCTTTAAAATATAAATTTTTAAGAAGCTGCATCGTAATTGTCGACCCACCAGTAGCTTGGCTATCGGATAAAATTTGCTTTACGATCCTTGCAATAGCCTTGGTGTCTACACCTTTATGGGTGAAGAAATCGTCATCTTCCGTCACCAATAAGGCCAGAATCACACTCTTGGGAATTTGATGGTATGGCACCCAAACTCTAGGAATGGCATCTATTGTACCAATTTGCATTCCATGACGATCTAATAGATCTACACTTCCAAAATATTTATAAGCACCTAGAGATTGAATTTGACTGTCCGATAAAACATGGATTTCAGACTTAATAAAATCAACCACTTCTTTTCTCTGCGCAGGCGTAAAAGCAAAGGGCTTATACTCTTCTTGGCATAAGGTGCTCAAAACTTTTTTAAGTTCATTGGGGTCAATCTCGTATCTTTCCAGTTGGCTTTTATATTTAGGATCATCAAAAAGACCCATAGCCCATTTAAATGTCTGATCACCACCTAATAGGTTCGCCAAAGTGTTACTGAGGGCAGAACCTTGATGATCACCGCCGAGCGTGCTGTCCAAACCCGCGGTCACAAAGACTGAGATCAAATACCTGCAACTTTGGTGAGCCGCAGGCAGTATGTTCTCTTCATTTATATCTCTTACATCATTAAAATACTTTTCATAAGTAGGACTGTCGTTAGGGATATACTGATGCACAGATACCAATGCGGAAATAAGAAGTTTGGCGACTGCGTTTAGCATAAGTTATTCCTCAAAAGCCTTTCAATCCAATACTCAGATTCTATAAACCCAAATCTTCTTCGTCTTGGGTTTTGCCAGAGTTTTGATCTGGGCTTTGCTCTCCACCTAATCCAATAGCATTAAGTAGACCGCTAATAGCACCACTGGCAGCTTCTCCTGCTTTTTCTGTCATCACACGACCTGCGGCCCATGCGGCATCTACTTTATTGGCACCCATCATGATCGAAAATAAACCGCCAAGATCATTACCTTTTAGAGTTTCTCTTAGGCCTTCACCGATCTTTTTTCCAGCTTCAGCATCTTCGATTGTATTTTGAAATCCTTGGCCAAAATCCATCATTTTATTGATTGTGCTTTTGGAATGAAGTTTTGTAAGTGAAATATCATATTCGATGACTCTTTCTGAAACCAGAACCTGCATCTTATTCACTCGGATCACATCAAGTTTAAGAGCTTTAACCATCTCTTTATCTTCTTGAGCTAATTTGCTTCCAATCTCAGAGATATTGATATCAATCAATATTTTATCACCTAACTTTTGAATCAAAATCTGCTCATTCACATAATTCTTAAGAACGCTTTCTGTGTCCCCTTTTAAGGACTGTGATTTATTTTCTATCAATAAAAGAATTTGTTTTTTCCACTCTTCCACAAGAAGTTCAAAGTTATCCACAGCACTGCGTGCAAGATCACTGAATCTCTCGCTAAATACGGCGCACATACGCTCAATGTCTTCTTTGTTGGCTCCTGCCATAGCACTGTTTTCTAAACACTTTGGTTTTAAGGCCAAATTTAGAAAATCAATCACTGTACGTGTCTCACTGACCTGACCAATTAGGTCTAAGTTCAGAGCATACTCTTTATCGTTTTCGTTAGTGATTTTTAAAATCAGATCGGTACCGACTACCATAGGAGTCTTTAGATTTTTGATTTCGGTTTTAGATGTTACTCCATCAAAACGCGCATAGATTTCGCCACGCCCCAGATCGGTACGAGAAAAATCGTATCTAAACCTGCCTTCTTCAAATTCTGGAGCTAAAGCTCTGATTAAATTTTGAGTGAACACTTCCACCTTTTCATTGATCTGTGGATGGGCTCTAAATATAACCTCACTGGCGTGAGAATAAACGGCTGTAAATGCGAAAACGCATAAAAAGACAATATGACGTACCATTACCTGACTCTCCTTATTCGGGCTAAGTCAGCATAAAATATGCCATTTTTAAATCCTATGGGGTGAACTAGAAGGGCTTATAGTGACAAAAACTGTTACTTTTTGAAGTGGTGGTATGTCTTTTTTATAAGCCACATCAGTACTTCTGTCACAGGCACCACAGTGTAACAGGCAATGGCCCCTAGCCATGTATAACTTTTGTCTTTGAATACTGGGTTTAAGGCCACTATTTCTATATAGATAATTTGCACAATATAAAAGAGTGCAAAGTTCTGTGAAAGTTGCATTTTGGATATGTGTTTAACAAGTGGAATTTGATATAAAATTTTATTTACTCTATCTAGTAAAGATAGTCGTATCAAAAAATAAATCCATACAAAAGTAGACCAGAAAGATATGGGCCCCGTACGGTTCACAAAACAATAAAAGTTAGCTCCTATATCAGGAAACCTGAAATGCACGACGGCGTTCGGTAAAGAGGCCACAAGTGCAGGCACAAAAAGCCAATCGGACTTCTGCCAACGATTCAATTTGGCTTCATTCTTTTTGCACCAAAAGCCCAAAGCATAAGACATAACGGGCAACCCTAGCCACGGTAAAATAGGCCAGGACCCCATCTTAGTTTGCCCACATATACCTAGTATAATTTCATGTAAAATAGGATAGCCCTGAAGAACAGATTCCCAGTCCCAAAAAGGAATCCACAGACAGACAAACCCGATTAGGCCCGCAATATATAAAACCTTCTCAGAAAATCTACGGAGCAGTAAAAGCACAATAAGAGTTAAAAATACAAAATGGTAAATATCCCATTCTGCCCTTAACCCCATACCCCAAAAGAGAGGGAACACAACTAACCCACCAAAGAAAAAAAGAAAAAACAAGGCATAGGTTTTTCTGGTGGCTCTTTTTAAACTGTCACTGAAACCCATCACAAATGCAGCCAAGGCCACAATGGTGAACCCCGAATACGACATATAACGACTATAGGAGGTCAACCAGTACAACACCAATGAGTCCGCTTTGGTGTAATAAATTTCATCTTGATAAAAGGCCGCTTCCAAAAAATGGAATGTACCAATGGCAATCATTGCCAAAAGTCGAACGACGTCTATACCAATATATCGACTCTTATTAGATGGATTTGGGTTTGTTAAAGACAAGATGGGACTCCCTATGTTTGCCATTCCAAATTAGAGCATCAATATAATAATGCAACAGCAATGGCGTAAGAATCGATGCAATAGCAAAACTACTTAAAACCCAAGCCCACCCTGTAACAAAAGGATGCCGACTTACAAAGTTCTCTTCGATGACATCAGATACACTTCCCACTACAACAGCCAAAACCACTGTGATCAAAAGTGCTTTTAAAAAACTTTTATACATTTCAGGTTTAGTTCGATTTAATGATATCGTCATCAACCCCATATAACCAATACCGTGCCCAACAATAATAGGAGCCGCGACCTCAAACAGATTTCTACCTAATAAAAATCCCACCCCATAACCTGCAATAGGAACCAGAGCAGAAAGACTTACAGCCGCTTCTCTGGGATTTTTAATTAAAGTGATCAATTGGAATAACAACCACGATCCTAAAACAGCAAAATAAACCCACAGCCCCCACGATAGAGCAGTTGCGTTTTCCATAATAGGAAGTTGAGTCTGTATGTAGATGTTCTTGGGAACATCTTTACGGAAATGAAATAAAATCACAGGAATAACGGTTAGAATATAAAGATACCTAGTCTGCCATCTAGACTTTGAAGCCACGTTTTTTTGATACCACCTCGTAACCCCATAATACTGTCTGATGTTATGATATATAGTTGCGTAAAGGATAAAATCCCAAAGATAGTATGCCCCCGCCAAAAGCCAAAGCATCATTGTAGCAAAAATCACTAAAGGCGCATAAGTATAGATGTTTTTATTTGAATCTATTTCTTCTCGGTTAAAATACGTTCTTAGAACTGTGGTATAAACATGTCCCGAATCAATCCAAGTGAAAACCACAATTCCTGCAAAAGCCCAATTGTCCCAGTTGATATCCGTAAATAGAATAAGAGCCATGGTTCCCAAAACAGGAAAAATCAAAAACAACATGTCTAGTATCCACGAACCAAAAATCCACATATTCATGCCCTCACCCAAAGACCTTATATTCTTTGCCCTTACATTATAGATGTTAAAACGACCTCTTCATCTTGTTGTTGTGACATTATAGACGTCCCCAAAGGGTCACTCAAATAAGTCCGTCCCAAAGATATCCTTAAGGCCGATAACAATGTTGTTTTTAATTCTGGTAAAGCCGAAGCCTCATACATCAAAGCTTGCCCTGCAATGCGGCCCAATTTTTCTAAAGCCCATCTTGAAGCTCTTTGTTGCTCCTCTATAGCAGACTGAGAGGTTTTTTGTATTTCTACAAGAATTTCTTTCAGTCTTTGTTCTAAAATATTTTTGATCGCTTTATCTGTGGGGCTTTTAATCGCTTCTGTAATTCTTGTTACGAAACTTTCAATTCCCTCTTTCCCAAGTACCCTTAATAAATCCAAACTTTGAATTTGCGTGGTCCCTTCCCAAATAGGCAGCACTTGAGCATCTCGATAAAGACGTGGCAGAATATGTTCTTCGATATAAGCATTACCGCCTACCAGTTCCATAGCCTCTGCCGCAGCAAATACACTGAACTTTCCAGATGTGGCTTTACAAAGAGGTGTTAGAGTTCTTAATGTTTTTCCCGCAACTTGTGAACCCTGATCAAACATGTCCATTTGTTTGATACACTCAAAAATTAGGAAATGAAGACCCAAAAACTCACTCTGCAATTCTGCCAGTGATCTTTTGTATAGAGGCAACCGATCAAGAGTTTGGCCAAAAGCTTTACGTTCCTGTGCAAATAAATAGGCCTCCAGAATGGAACGTCTTGCAATAGCAAGTGCAGCCACAGAGTTATAGACGCGTGACATATTCACCATATCCGTCATCATTTTAAACCCCTGCCCTACACCGCCGATCAAAGTGCCTACAGAATCTTTAAGCTCAATTTCTGCTGAAGCCATACTTCTAACACCTAGTTTGTCTTTAAGGCGCAGTATCTCCCAACTTTTACTATTGTCTTTAGGATTTTGACGTGTCAGTAAAAATAAACCTAATCCTTTTGTTCCAGATTCTATTTGTCCAGTTTGTGGATCTTTGATTCGTGCTAAAGCTAAGATGGCATCTGCATCAGCATTTGAACAAAACCATTTTAAACCTGAAAGCTTCCACTTTCCATCTTCGTAACGAGCTTGCACCTCATTAGCCCCAACATCAGAGCCTCCTTGGCGTTCCGTTAAAAACATGGCCCCTTCCCATAACTCGCTCACATCTTGGCTCTTAAAACGCTTTAAAACTTCTGCCGCTTCTGGAATATCTTGAGCGTGCATTTCAAGCACACGCCCTAAGGCATCAGTCATACAGATGGGGCAATATAAACCTGTCTCTGTTTGCGCAAAATAGTAGCCTGTTGAGAATCCTACAAAATGTCTGATCGCTTTGTCTGTGGTAAATAAGGGGCCTGTGTATTTTTGAGCAATGATGCCCACTCCATAACTTAACTCTTTAAGCTTATGGTAGCTGGGATGATATGAAATACTATCTATTCTTTCACCACTACGATCAAAGGGGATATGCTTGGGTCCATTTACATCTGCCGTCTGTGATAATTCAGTAGCTATAGCGCCATTTACACCCATCTTCTGATACTGCTCTTTGTATGTCTGGAATTTTTCCGAGCCTAAATGATATATCCATAGTGTCTGACCAAAACGATCTAATTCAAATAGATTTTTTATATTTATTTTTGGAAGCTCATTAGACATGAAACACCTCTTAAGACATATAAGTTTATATCTAGGGATTCTTCATATTCTAAATTACACTTGTTATTATTCAACCTTTATCAAAGTCTAGAACTTCAAATTCCTCACCATTGTATCTGACGATCTTGGCTTCTTTATCCAATACCGTAGCGATATTGATGGGACTGCGCCAAATCTCATACACCTTACTCATGGTTTCTCGCATATAGTCAGGTTGAAGTTCCACACCTTCAAAAAGATGAGACAACAACAATTCGCCCTTTTGACCAAAATTTTTATCCACAACACTTATAATGGGTTGTCCAAAATTTGCGATTTGAAACAGAAGCTTGGATTTAATCGCCTTAAAATCCCGTGTATCCACTTCAAATTGGTTGCTCTTTTTATTGAACTTATAGACAAACATTTTATGCTCTACACAAAACTCTTCTGTTAAAAACTCGTCTATAAATCCAACATCGTTATAATCTCTTCGTACTTGGAAAATTTTATCTCGACCTTGGCCTAGGTTCAAATCCCAATTGGCCTTTTCCTGTAAGTTTTCACACTGCGACCATTCACGCCCAAATCTTCCTTTATTCCAGCGGTTTTCAATATCTCTAAATAATTCGATCCCAATCTTATACGGGTTAAACCCGTGAGGGTTCATCGCCATGGTCCCACTGTGAACATCGGCAAACTGTACGATTTCACTGTCATTACAAATGTCTTGAGTCATCATCTTGGAGTGCCAATAAGAAGCCCAGCCCTCATTCATGATCTTGGTCATCCCTTGTGGGGCAAAGTAATAAGATTCTGTGCGAATGATATGCAGGATATCTTTTTTCCAATCTTCTATTGGAGCGTGATCAATTAAAAATCTTAAAATGTCTTTTTCTGCCGAAGGCTCATCTCCTTCATTCTTATAGCTTTTAAGATTGAAATGATCCAAAGCATGTCGATCAATAAGGTTTTCTATACTTAAACATGTATCAATAAAGTTTTCGACTTCCTCGATTCCATATCTGTCTATAAATCGACGTACACGCACAGCATGGTTAGCCATTGTGTCCATCATCTTTCTGTCTGTGTTTGCAAACCATTTATTATTTTTAAAAAAATCACAGTGACCATAAACGTGAGCCATCACTAATTTCTGATCCACTAGAGAGTTCCCCTCTAGCAGATAAGCATAACAAGGGTCATTGTTGATCACTAATTCATAAATCTTGGAAAGTCCGTATTCATAGCCCTTTGAGAGGCTCTCATATTCCATCCCAAATCTCCAATGAGGATATCTGATAGGGAATCCACCATAAGCCGCAATTTGATTCATCTGTTTGTATGTGACCATTTCAAAAACAGTTTCAAAAAAATCTAAGCCATAATCCGCTGCTATTTTTTCAATGTTTTTTTGAATATCAAATAACTCTTTTGAGATATTAGCCACTTAATGTCCTTTTCCTAAAAACTCTTTGATGGATTTAATAATTTTACTTCTGTCTTTAATATGGCTTCGAATCACATTATCTATGTTTTCAAAGTTTTGATTCAAGTCTTTGATAAATTGTCCACTGCCATATTTAGATTCAACCTGCCCATAACCAAACATGTTCACTACGGGTAAAAATTTATTTCTTATAAGATCAATACAAAGTTTGGTGTCCTCTCCACTCCAGTTGTCACCATCACTAAAATGAAAGGTGTAGATGTTCCAATCACTCACAGGGTAATCCTGCTCGATGATCTCTAGACATTTTTTGTAGGCAGAACTGATCAGAGTCCCACCCGACTCACTGGTTCTGAAAAAAGTCTCTTCATCCACTTCTTTAGCGGCGGCATCGTGAATGATAAAACGCGTTTCAAGTCCTTTATAATTTTTCTTTAACCAAGTGTTGATCCAAAAGCTTTCTAGTCTCACTATACGCTTTTGTTCTTCACCCATTGATCCCGAAACATCCATCATATAAATCACCACGGCATTCGACTGTGGAGACACGGTAGGTTTAGCAGATTTAAACCTCATGTCCTCTTTGATCGGAACAATGACCGCTTTTTTGGGATCATAATCCCCAGAGGCGATATATCTTTTTAAAGATTCTTTATACGTTCTTTTAAAATGTCTCAGCCCTTGCGGACCCACATTGGATACGCTGGAGTACTTTTGACTTTGGGTTTGAACAATTTTTTTACCTTTAGGCTGAATGGCAGGAAGCTCTAATTCTTCCCCTAGGATTTCTGCAAGCTCTTCAAAGCTCATTTCCACTTCGAGGTGATGTTCCCCTTCGTTATTTCCTGCTTCACCCTCTGAGCCCGAACCTTGTTGATCAGAAGGATCAAGACTCTCTCCTGCCTGACCCTGTCCTTGGCCCACCCCACCACTTTGTTTGGGGCCATAAATAAATTTAGGAACCTTAATTTTTGGGATAGGAATTTTAACGAACTCATCCTCTTGACGCCCAATCATCTCTTCGTGGGTGATGTACTTCTTAAAGTCCTCCTTAATCTTCCCACGAATGATTTTTTTAAATCTTGAATGGTCGCCATCAATGCTCAAGGTCCTCCCTCCTCATAGAAACTTTTTGGCAGTGTTTAGGACTTGTCCTTGATGTCTCCTCGAGCATAAATGTTGGCTACGTGCTGTAAAACATCTATTGCCGAAATTTCATCATATCCAAAGTCTTTGATCAGTCTGGTTTTAACCAGATCAATTTTTTCTTGCGTTTCACGGTCTGTCACAGGACTCACCAAAGATGTGAGTTTAATGCTGTCTTTTTGGTCTTCGAACAGTTTAAGTTCTAGAGCCGTATGTAAACGCTCATTAGTTTTATAGTCAAATTTTCTTCCGTCTAAAGAAGCCGCACCAATATAGTGCATGATCTCTCTTCTAAAATCATCTTTACGAGATTCTGGAATTTCAATCTTTTCTTCAATGGAACGCATCAGTCTTTCATCTGGCCCTTCTTCTTGGCCTGTCACAGGGTTTTTCACCTTTTCTTTTTGTGTGTAAGCCTTAATATTATCAATGTAGTTGGCGCACAGTCTAGACAAAGAGCCTTCGTCAGCGCTCAGTGCTTTTTGCACTTCCGTTTTAATTACTTCTTCATATTCTTGTCTGACCACAGACAGAAGTTCTCTGTACTCTTGCTTGAGCTCTTCGTTAGAAATCAAAGAGTGACTCTTAAGCCCTGACTCTAGCTCGTTCATCACCATAAATGGATTCACTGAACCTTTGTTAAACTGCTGTGCTAGCACAATAGAGTTCGAGATTTTATCTTGGATATAACGAGGCGAAATGCCACTTAAGCCTTCTCGCTTGGCTTCTTTTCTTAACTCTTTAATATTGTCTTCGGTATAATTAGGTAGATTCCTTCCGTTATAAAGCTTAAGTTTCTGCATACGAGTCAGATTGGCTTTTTTGGGTTTTTCCAATCTTGTCAAAATAGCCCACATAGCTGCCATTTCTATCGTATGAGGCGCAATAGATACGCCTTTAAGTTTACGAGAGTTAAAGTCTCTTTTATACACCTCAACTTCATAATCGAGTTTTGTAATATAAGGGATATCCACCTTCACTGTTCTGTCTCTTAAGGCTTCCATGAATTCATTATCTTGTAACTTTCGATACTCGGGCTCATTGGTGTGACCAATGATGACTTCATCAATATGGGTTTGAGCAAACTTCTTAGGTTTAACTCTGTGTTCTTGTGAGGCTCCTAAGAGGTCGTACAAGAAGGCCACATCTAACTTTAACACCTCGACAAATTCAATCATACCTCTGTTGGCAATATTGAACTCCCCATCAAAGTTAAAGGCTCTTGGATCTGAATCCGAACCGTACTGAGCAATCTTGCGGTAATTGATATCACCCGTAAGCTCCGTACTGTCTTGGTTCTTTTCGTCTTTAGGTTGGAAGGTTCCAATACCTATACGATCTGCTTCACTTAAAACCATTCTTCGTACTTTAACGTGTTTAAAGACTTTAAGAACATCACCATCGTATTTATCTAATAATTTTTTAAAGATAAATCGGCTTGGCGGACACAGTTCGCCCTTAATGCTCACCTTAAAATCACTCGTTAAATCTCTGTTTAATTCTGCTAAGAAACTCATTCGCATTTCTGGTGGGATCAAAAGCAAAGGCTCTTCGTGCATAGGGCTTTCAAATACTCTCACCCCTTCGCCAAAAATTTCTTCGTGTTGACCATCTGGATCAATCCACTCGAAAGTATAAAGAGCACCCTGAGGAGTTCTTGAATAATCCTCGACACCTTTTTTTAACATTCTACAAATCGTGGACTTAGCACTTCCCACTGGTCCATGCAGTAAGATCACGCGTTTTTCTGTCCCATACCCCAATGCTGCGGCTTTAATAATATTGACTAGCTTCATCAGAGGAATATCCAAACCAAATACAGCATCGGCACCGTTATTGTCTGGATCATCAAAGAACTTGTAATGAATCATTTCTTTTTTGGCATCAATGTAATGCTCTTGGCCTTTTTCAATCACCAGATCATACATTCTTTGAAAAGCATTTCGAGTGACTTTGGGGTTTCCCTTTACAAGTTCTATGTATTCGTCAAAAGTGCCTGACCAATTTAAGTCTTTAAACTGCTGACCGACTTCTGTTGACTCAATGATATTTTTTAGGAAACTTTGGGAACCCATGATTCTCCTTTCTTTAGAATAAAAGGATCTGCCAGAAGGCCCTTCTGGCAAGCCTTCTATATATTATCACGGTAATAAAATTAAATAACAAATGATTGTCTCGTTTTTGGACTCAAAACTTTTGTATAACAGTACTAAAGTTTACTTATACCAGCACTGTCCACTTTAAATCGCTTATATCCGTTTGGAACATTCAATTTAAACTTTTCATTCGGTACTTGGTCTAGTTCTCGGTACTTATTAAAGGTGAACCGCGCAGTCCCCTTAGCATGCTTCACTTCAAATTCCCCACCATTTCTTGACATTGGAGAGTTCCAAGACACATTTAGACCTGCTCTTCTGTTTTCGCACTCACGCACTCTATTGGATTCATCTAAAGTACAACTCCAGTCTTTATTCTCAAAACCTGTTTGATAAATTAGGTTGTAAAAAATCGCAGGATCAAGAGGAACCTTTAACACCATTTCCATGGTCTGCTCGCTGGCCTCGCCAAATACAAAACGCTTTTCTAAAGGCAATAGAGCTTCAAAGTTTTGATTTTCATACACCACACTTGCAGCATGAATAAGACCCAGAGGCCCAAAAACATCAATCCTGATTTTTTCTTGGTTCACATAGGTGATATGAGAATACCCAGATATGGTCTTCCCATTTTGTGTCACTTTAGTTTTAAAAACCCAATATGAAGGTTGATCCATAGCTTTCCCCTTCTGAGTGGTTTGACAAGAACTGATATATAAAAGCGTGATACTACTTAGTATCAGAAGCAGCGCCTGGCGGAACCCCAATGGAATTGATTTGACGTAAGATTTTTTCACGATTCACTACACCTTGTTGCAAAAGTTTGTTGTACACTTGTAAGGCTTTATCAGAAAAACCTTTACTAGAGTACACTTGCGCAAGGTGTTCGGCAATCGTACTTTCTTCAGGATTAAGCACATAGGCTTTTTCTAAATAAGAAACCGCCTGATTGAATTCACCTTTGTGAAAATAAATCCATCCCATCGTATCTAATATATGCCCATCGTTGGGACGCAGCTCGTTGGCTTTTGTGGCCATTCTAAGAGCCTCATCCAAGTTGATTTTATTTTCAGCAAAGTAATAAGCAATATAGTTCAAGGCATCCACATGATTTGGGTCGATCAAAAGAGCCCTGCGCATTTGCACAATCGCTTTATCAAATTGACCATTTTCACCTTGTAAATGCCCCAAATAATAGAGAGCTTGTGTGTTCTGAGGGTCATTCTTGACCACCTTTTCAAGGATCTTTATGCTTTCTTGCGGTTTGTCTAACTTCCCATTTAAAAGAGCCGCATAGATATTTAAACGCGAATCTTGGAGCTTTTTGTTTTTGGTTTGGATCAGTTGCAAAGCTTTTACTGGCCCCTGCAACTCCTCTGTCAAACGTCCCACCATCAAACTGGCTTCAATAAAGTACGGACTTTCGATATTCATCATGGAATAGTATCTAGTGACCTTTTCTAAGTCTTTTTCGCGAGTGAAGATGGATGTTAAAAGAAAATGTGCACGATCAAATTTAGGACTGATATCAAGTATCTCCTGTAATTTGACCTCTGCCTCTGCTAACTCTTGTCGCATCAAAAAGTACATGGCCATTTGCAATTTAATATAGGTATTTTGGGGTTCAAACCTTTCTAGTGCGGCCAACTGTTCAAAGGCTTTCTCTGTATCTTGAGCCTCAGTATAGAGATCATAAAGTTTTGAGTAGGTTCTTTCATTGTCTGGATTTTGCTCTTTATGTGCCTCTAAAAGTTTGATAGCTTGGGCCTTGTCGGCGTTTAAAATATAACTGTCTGCCAACGAGTAGAGGCAGTCCAAAAAGTCTTCTCTGATTTCAGAGCATTTCTTAAATTCAAGGATCGATTTTGCATAATTTTTAATCTGCTGTTGCAGACGACCTGTATAATAAAAACCCAAATGACGATACTCAGGCAAACGCTTCAAGCGCCCAAAATAGTAGTTTGAGGTTTGGATATTATCCAACTGAGAATAAATGGCTCCCAAAAAGATCAAGGCCTTATAATTATTCGGATCAATAGAAAGTGCCTGTTTATATGTAGCAATGGATTCTGCGGCTTTATTTTGAAGAGCTTGGATTTCACCCAGCGCCAAGTAAGCTTCCACATCATTACTCTTAGAAGCATAGGTGAGCTTTTTAAGTTCCTCTTCCGCCAAGGCGTATTGACCACGCTGAGCAATCACAAGAGCTCGTCTTAATTTCAAACTGTCATCGGCTTGCAGCTCTAAAGCCCTCTCAAGCTCAACTTGAGATAACAGCCAATTAGAATTTAAAGCATGAAGATCCGCCTTAATCACATGCATATCCACTTCTTCTTGAGTGGTAAGATGCAAACGATTTAGACCGTCATTTTGAGAAGTGCTGAGAGTCGTACACCCTGCCGTTACTATCCCTAGACTGATAAGAAAGAGGGCCGCTCGGCCCAGACCACCGTACATGAAAGGATATCGGTTTTTTATGTGGAAATATGAACACGAAGTCTAAAATTCTTTTTGATAGGGGCAAACTGGCTGATATTCTTGAAACAGGCCCTAGGTCTAGGTTTTAGCCCCTAGCCCGTGTTGCAGAAAGAGAATCAAATCCATTTGAAAATCCATATAAAGTGATTCAGAAAATAAGGCCCAATATGCCTTTATTTTAAGCAAAACCTGCTGTTTTTCTCTGTTTTTGGGGGTGGGTAGTGCTTGACACCCTTTGACACTCAAAGCTATTGTGCAGCCCATAATATATGCAGCTAAGGGATTTGCCGCTGATTTTGCAAGGGGTTGCGTATTAAAAAGGGAGGAAATGTGAACCAAGGTCAAGAGAGCTCAAAAATGAGAGCAAAAATCGTTAAAAGATATCAGAACCGTAAGTTATATGACACACAACAAAGCTGTTATGTAACTCTTGATGACATTGCCAAAATGATTCGTGCTAGCGAAGATGTGATTGTTATCGATAACAAAACTAAAAATGACATCACCGCAGCCACACTCACTCAAATCATTTTCGAAGCTGAGAAAAAATCTGCTCATTACGCACCACTTTCAACACTTCGCGACGTTATCCAACATGAAAATGGCAGCATCTCTGCTTATCTTGCAAAACTTGGCGCATTCCCTAAAGAGCAGTATTTAAACCAAAAACCACAAACTATCGCGATTCCTCAAACACAAACATCTCGCGATACTAAACCTAGCTTTGATGACCTAAAGCAAACTCTTGAAAAAAGAGTGGCTACTGCCGCAAGCGCTTTTCAAGATAGCGATTATGAAAGTGACGAATTTGTGGATAAGCTTCCTGATCTTCCCAACTCTAATAAGAGCTTAGGACCCACAAACTAAATCTATAAAATCGGACTTTTAAGCCTCGTCTTGGAACTTAGCTTAAAACAATTTGGTTAGACTTTTGAAACCTCTTCTTTAAGAAGGGGTTTTTTTATGAACAGTTCTATTATCTTTAAACATCTTTTACCTCAATTGGACTTTGACCGCGAAGTCTTTTGGGTTGTGGGTCTTAACGCCAGCAAAGAGATATTCTGTTCACGCCAACTCTTTAGCGGCACAGTGAATAAATGCGTTGTATATCCACGAGAGATTTTTAGATACGCCCTCCTTCAAAACGCCGACGAGATCGCCATCGCCCACACCCACACAACTACAGACATTTCCCCTTCAAAAAAAGATTTAGAACTTACGGCACGTTTACGCATGCAAAGCGAATGGCTAGACATCAAAATCGTAGATCATCTGATCATCTCAAAAAACCACGACTACTTTTCCTTCTTCGACAAAGGCCTCCTCTAGCTGGCCTCACTACCTCTGTCCGAGAAATATAAGATTTAAAATTTAAATAGAGTTACTCAAAATGCTCAGACAGTGACGTTTGGCATGCCTTTGCATTCGCAAAAGCACGCCAAGCCGAACTCGCATTTCGACCAACTCTATTTAAATTTTAAATCTTATATTTCTCGGACAGAGGCAGAGAGGCGGCGCTTAATTTTCTTGGGCGCGTTTGGCGGAGATGATTTCTAGATTGTCGTTGATTTCTACTATCCAGCCATCTTTAAGTGCATTCTTTTTATAAGCTTCTATGTATTCTCTTTTTGAGCGGGCGGCGTCTTCGGCGGCGCGTTTGCGGTCTGCCATTTCGACTCTGAGTTTTTCTTCAATAGACAGTGAAGAGAAATCTTGAGTTCCTGTTTCGCCTAGGTCTTCATCATAGATGCCCACGCTTCCACTTCCCGTGTAAGGCTTTTCGGGTTCCCAATTTTTGGCTTTATTTTTAAAGCTTTCTGTCATCTTCACATTGCGTTCACTGATCATCAGGTCACGCATACGCTTTTCCATATCTACGGAACGCATGTGCTGATTGACGGCATCATCAATCTTCTTTTCTATTCTACGTATATCTACATAATTTTCAGGATCCGCAGGCTTTTCTTTTCCCAGCTCGCTAAAAACAAAAAGGAATCCAAAAAATATCATCACAAATAGGGTCGACCCTAAAAATATCTGTGTCATTTTGTCTTTATCTAAGCCCATGATTTTTTATCGGCACAGAAACCTCTAAGCTATAAACATAAAGGGCTTTTTTATAATTTTTTAGTCGACGATTCTCAGAATGAAACACCTTGGGGGGCCCACTTTAGATTGGGTTTATGCTTTAATTTTTTTTGGATAGAGTTACTCAAAATGCTCAGACATGACGTTTGGCATGACTTTGCGTTCGCAAAGACATGCCAAGCCGAACTCGCATTTCGACCAACTCTATCCAAAAAAAATTAAAGCATAAACCCAATCTAAAGTGGGGCGCGGAGTATCATCATGAGAGTGTTTGAGGGGTTAAAAAAATTCTGAGAGCCAAGATTTGAGTTCTTGGAGTCTTGGGGTGAAGTACTCCGTGAGATCTTCGTAACAAAGATAAAGGACGAAGAATAATGCCATAAAAAAAATGGTCCCGACTATAGTCTTGAACTTGGATTTGAGTTTGTACCATCTTTGTTTGTTTTTTTTCGTGAAGATGGAGTCATCGTATTCGATTTGGATTTCGGAGATGGCGTTGAAGTATTCAAAGGCTAGTAGCACCGCTCCCACTTTTTCGCGGGCATCAATGTTGTTGTCCATGTGATGTTTCATGTCGCGATAGGTGAAAGAAGACATATCTTTGTTGGCAAAGTCAAAGAGCCTTTGCTCAAACATAAAGTCAGAAATCTCTTTGGGAGGGGGGGTAAGTCTTTCTTTCAATTTAAATATTCCTTTAATAAAATCGAACCCAACTTTTTGGCCCCATGACTTAAACGAAATTTCACTGTACCTTCAGTCACACCCTGGATTTCGGCAATCGTTTGTAAATCAAATCCACCTACATAAAATAAACATGTTGTATAAAATTCATTACCATGAGCTGAACGTTTGAACTCTCTCCATGCGCCTAAATCCAAACTTTTAGGGATTTCAAAGTGTCCCAACATCGGTGCTGTCACCGACTGAGAGGATTTCTTTTCATTAGAAATGTATGTTTTGTGCATGACTTTGAGCAAGCGACCTTCCATCTCTTTGCCCCAATCCTGTCCATCTACTGGAGTTCGAAAAACATCTTCCACCACTGACTTGGCCAATTTCAATGCTTTAGATTCGCTCATAAAGCAAAAGAAATAGAACTTGGCCGATCTTTGGAAAATCGATTTTTTAATTTCAAACTCAGACATTGTCTCTCTTAGTCGACTGTAAGTTTTAAAAATTCTGGCTCGTCTAAAGTTTTACCAGAACCCATCACTACACAAGTTAACGGATCTTCTGCGACGGCCACAGGTAACCCTGTTCTTTCACGAATCAATACATCTAAATTGGTCAACAGACCTCCACCGCCAGTAAGAACAATTCCGTTATCCACAATGTCTGCCGCTAACTCAGGCGGTGTCTTTTCAAGTGCTGTGCGCACAGCATCTACGATTTCAGATAAGGGGTCCATAAGTGCATCGTTCACTTGTGCCGCAGTGATTTCCACCGTTTTTGGTGCACCCGCAACTAAATCGCGGCCCTTGATCTCCATGGAGCGGTCTTCATCAATAGCGTAAGCACTTCCAATTTTAATTTTGATATTTTCAGCCGTTCTCTCACCAATCAGAAGATTGAATTGACGACGCACATAGTTGACAATGGCTTCATCAAATTTGTCACCTGCGACTTTAATAGACTTACAATAAACGATTCCACCTAAAGAGATCACGGCTACACCTGTGGTTCCCCCACCAATGTCCACGACCATGCTCCCTGTAGGTTCAGTAATTGGAAGCCCTGCGCCAATTGCTGCCGCCATAGGCTCTTCAATCAAATGCACAGACCTAGCACCTGCTGACTGAGCGGCTTCTTTGACCGCTCTTTTCTCCACTTCGGTGATTCCATAAGGCACACAAATGACGATACGAGGGCGCACAAAGGATCTTTGCTGTCCTACGCTCTTGTTGATGAAGTACTTTAGCATTGAAGACGTGACCTGAAAGTCCGCAATCACACCATCTTTAATGGGGCGAATAGCCACAATCGAGCCTGGAGTACGGCCCAGCATCAATTTAGCCTCTTTACCCACAGCCATCACCTTAGTGGCTGAACCCCGATAGTCCTTTTTTACAGCCACAACTGAAGGCTCATCCAAGATGATCCCTCTGCCTTTAGAATAGACAAGGACGTTTGCTGTCCCTAAATCAATGGCGATATCATTAGAAAAATACTCTGATAATTTGTCAAAAAAACCCATCTTTACTCTTTCCTTAAATATACTCTATTTTGTCCATGCTTATTGCACCAGTCAAACCTTTCCATTCTGACTCTGCACTATAATGATCAAAAAGAAGTTTATACTCTTGTTCCAAACGCTCTTGGTCCCACCCGTAGTAGTCCTTAAAAACTTTCCCGATACGATTTAAAAACTTAAACCCATGGTCTTTTTTGCTTAAAAAAAGCGGGACTCGTCTTGTGTAAAAATCTACAAGCCTTGCGCAATAGGTGTGTCGAACGGCATGAGCGGCTTCGTACTCCCATATATACTTGTACGGCCCATACTCTACAATATCCCACGCTTCTAGGCCATGACGCTCGACTAACATTTTGCACTGCAAATGCGTGAGCTCTGTCTTATTTTCCAGTTCGTGAATGCGCGACATCGCCTCTTTGAAACTCTTTTCGTCCACTTTGGGATTTAGAGGTTTCGCCGTACTTGCTCGACGCAGATTACGTCGCTCTTCTTTGGAAAACTGCTTGAGCACAACGTCCACCGTCTGCTGGGCCATAAGGCGATATGTGGTGTACTTTCCCCCCATCAAAAAGGTCACCCCGCGAGGGTCGGAAATGATGGTGTGCTCTCGACTGACCTTACTTGCCGAACCTGACCCATCATTGACCAAGGGACGTACCCCCGAATAAGTGCTCACCAAAGTCTCTTTGGTCACCTTAGCTTCAGGGAAGTACTCTTCAACAATTTTAAGCAAATATTCTACATCATCTTGAGTGGTTCTGACTTGGCTTGGATCGCTTGAGTAGTCGGTGTCTGTCGTTCCAATGATCACCATTTCATGGCGCGGAATCGCAAAAATAATACGCTTTTGTTGGTCCGCCGCCATGACCACCGCATCTTCTAAAGGGAAGTCCATACGACTTAAAGTCAAATGCACACCTTTTGTGGGACGCATACGCGGCTTCCAATCTGGCAAGAGCGTTTCACCCACCTGATCTGTCCATGGTCCCACTGTGCTGACCACGTGACGAGCGCGCACATTATGAATCACACCCGTTTGTGTGTCTAAAAGCTCGACCTCTTTGACTCCGCGACCGAGTGATTCTGGATTGAGTTTCTGAGCTTTTACAAAAGTTAGAAATTCTGCCCCATAGGATTTTGCACTTCGAGCCGTTTCAATCACCAAACGATCATCATCCATATAGGCATCAGAATAGACAAAGGCCCCCTTAAGATCCTGCTGTCTAATATTTTTGACCCTTTGAAAAGTTTGGGGCGCGGTTAAATATTCGTGAGCTTTGGGAGCTTTATACAAAGACAAGATGTCATAAAGCACCATTCCCATTTTCATCTTAAACGGCGACACCCTATCCCCTGCATAAAGAGGAATCACAAATCGCAAAGGGTGCACCAAGTGGGGAGCCATCTTAAGAAGCTTTGCCCTTTCATTCAGAGCTTCAAATACCAATCCAAATTCAAAATTTTCTAAATATCGAAGTCCACCATGAACCAATTTTGAAGAACGAGAACTCGTTCCCGACGCCAAGTCAGACTGTTCTACACACAGCACAGATAGGCCACGCATTGAAGCATCACGAGCAATGCCCACACCATTGATTCCACCACCAATGATAAGCAGATCGTATGTTTTTTCTGAAACAGACTTTAAGGTGGCGTCCTGTTCCTTAAATGACAGACTCAAGAGTGCTCCTTTAATTACGGACTTGGGTTAGCAGATGCCAAAACTTGCCCTTATCATAACAGCTTTTTACAAGCGTTCAATTCACACCAGACTTTTCAACTTTCTCTTTAGCACAGCGCAAACCACTTTTTAGTTGTCACTCCAGTGCTTTCATAGTCATTGTTAAATGATGAATACGACACACTTTTGGCAAAACCAGACCTCCCAGTTGATCCAAGACATTGAGACCTTTTTAAATAAAAATCCTCGCGGGAAAAAAGTAGCCGCCTTTGATGCCGACGGCACCTGTTGGTTTAACGATGTGGGTAGAGATTTCTATCTGTATCAGTGTGAAAATATTTTTAAAAATGTCTGGCAATGGAGCGACTATACAGATCGCGAAAAAAAAGATGTAGGCGAATCTCTGTGGTGGTTAGCCGAGATCAACCACGGCGCCACAGTCCAAAATTTAATCCGACAAGCCCAAGAAGCTCTTATCCAGAAAGGTCCTTTACAGATTGTTCCCTCTGTTCAACAGCTGATCAGATTCTTGCTGGCTAAAGGGGTAGAAGTGTTTATTGTGACGGCTTCGGTAAAATGGTCCGTAGTTCCCGCCGCTCGTGAACTGGGGATTAACGAAGATCATGTCCTAGGCGTAACCACCTTGCTTGATCTTGAACAGCGACTGACCCTAGAGAGATATTTGCCCATCACTTGGCGAGAAGGCAAACCCGAAGCTCTTCTCAATGCCACAGACGGAGTTGCGCCTTTTCTCTGCGGAGGAAACACAATCAGCGATCTGCCCCTCTTAGAATCTGCTACAGATTTTCGAGTGTCAGTAAACTCTGTGGATCAAAAAGATTCCATATTTGAAAGCGAACAGCAACTTAAACGCATCTCCCTTGAACGCCAGTGGTTTCACTTTGATTATTTAGAAAGTGTTTAGCACCAGTGAGGCGCGCTAAGCTTTACCTATAAGGTCTTCCAGTTCGGCAACCTCTTTGGGGCAATCGTGAGTTAAAACCTCAAAACCTTCTGTAGTGACCAACACATCGTCCTCGATACGAATGCCAATCCCGCGCATTTCTGGTGGAGCGGATTCATCGTCTTTGGGGATATAAATTCCTGGCTCAATGGTGAGCACATAACCTGGTTGAAATTTTACCGACTCAGTCATAGATGAATTATAGTAAGCACCCACATCATGCACATCCATTCCCAGATAATGTCCCAAACCATGAGGGTAGTATTTTACAAAAAGTCGCTTTTCAATGATTTCATCTTTAGATTTTTTAAGCAGTCCTAATTTGATCAGGCTTTCAGAAGTCAGATTGATGCACTTTTCATTCAGTTCTTTGAAACCAATACCTGGCTTTACGGCAGCCACCATTTGCTTTTGAATATTTAGTACTTCTTCATACACAGCTTTTTGCACAGATGAAAATGTACCATTCACAGGGAAAGTTCTGGTGATGTCCGCAGAAAGATAATTGTACTCAGACCCCGCATCGACTAGTAGCAGTTCGCCATCATGACAAATGTCATCATTAGATTTGTAGTGAAGAGCCGTGGCGTGATGGCCAGAAGCCACAATGGCTGCATAGCCTTCTCGCTGCGCCCCTCTACGCATGGTCTCATACAAGAACAGACCATAAAGCTCGCGCTCAGAAACTCCTGGCCGAGTGGCACGCATGAGCTGCACATGGGCTTCAGAAGAAATTTGACAGGATTTTCTGAGCATCTGAATCTCTTCTTCTGTTTTTCTAGCTCGAAGCTCGCCCAAGAGAGACAGAGGATCAGCAAGCGTTGTAAGTCCCAAACCGCTTCTTCCCTTATTGCGCTTCATTTTATTTAAAATTTGCGAAATTTTTTCGTCATTCTCAACGTTTAAAAAAGTTCTATAAAAGATTTGATCCGCATGATTCAGTATTGCTGGGGTCTTTTCAAGAAAATCCTTGATGTCAAAAACTTGATCCATTTGGAAAGCTTCACGAGCACCTTCTGTGCCATACATAAAGCCATCCCAAGTTTCTTTGATAGGATCCTTTTCTAAAACAAACAATGTAGACTCTATCTCTTGACCAGGAGTAAAAATAAAAACCGAATCGGCCTCTTCATAACCTGTAAGATAAAACAAATCACTGTCTTGTCTGTAGTAATGATGAACGTCGTTGTTCCTGATCAACTCTGGCGCAGAAAAGAGAATCAAGGCACTGTTCTTGGGCATCACTTGTGCAAGACGGCGACGACGCTCTTTAAAAAACTCAACGTTGTATAATGGACCTGGAATCTTTTTCATAACACCTTCTTTTAAAAGCTATACTTTCTTGCTAAATCTCTAAAAAACTGATCTGCCCTTGTGGACGACTGTTGAATTAAATTTCGTTTCTCTTTGAAATCTAAGACACTTTGCCCACCCGTGTTTAGAGTCAAAATATGATCTACACTATTGGGCTTTTGCACCATAGATCTTTGCACTTGGGCCCAAAAGTATTTGTCTCTGGGAGACACAGCCGAACTGCGTTCACCCCAATTAAGACCACCACCTAAAGGCAAGGCGTTCACCAGAATGACCTTTTCAGCCCCCATGCGACGCATCTCTTTGGCCAAAGATTCTATGTCCGTTAAGTTGGCCCAAACGCGAGGCTCAGACTGGGTTAATGGCGGAGCCTTCATGCAACTTTGTAGCGCGCGTCCATAGGAACCACTTTTAAAATACAAAGCTTTAGCATTGGAGACATCCAAAGCAGGACAAATAAATTTAATTTTTCCATTAGAGATCGCACGGCCTCGGGTGTAAGTCTGAATCAGCTTGGCCACTTCGTCTTCTGATGTTTCTTTGATTTCACCTCTAAGAAAACCTTTTTCAACACCCACATTTAATTGTCCTTGTGAAGCCTTCCACGCCATATCATTGGCCGCACCGTTAAGAGCATAGTTAGCCGCAATCAAACTCGACCACTCCACCCCCGCAATCACTTCGATGGGCAACTTCTGATCGTTAAGAGCTTTAAGCACCCCTAAATGTCCTAGGCTTAACGCCATCCCAGGTCCTAAAATTAAACCTAGTTTTGGGCGCACATTCTCATCTTGAATATTAAAAAGCTTTTTATCTACGTCCTGAGAGACTTCACCGACCACTTCCGAAGGCTTTGACTCCCCTTCTTCAGGTTGTGTGACTCGTTTTTCTTTTTCAACCTGTTCACGGGTTTTAAGACCAATATCATCAAAAGTCTGACAGCCCACCATCCCGAAAGCGACGGCCAACATCATACAAATTTTAATCTGTCTTTTCCAAAAAGATAAAGAATTCGACATTTCCATCTTTCCCCTTTTCTTCGCTTTGAAAGTAATCTCGTATTTGCAGCTGAGGCAAGGCTCTAACATAATCTGTTATTAAACTTTGCACAAGTTGGTGCTTGGCAGAGGAACGCACAATGCCCTTTTTATCCAAATCCTGTGCTGAGAGTTCAAACTGCGGTTTGACCAAAGCTAAAACCCGACCTCCCTCAGCCAGTAAGCTATAAACAGCAGGCAGGATATGTCGAAGCGAGATGAACGAAGCATCAATCACCACAAAAGGGAAGGGCGTTAAGACCATAAAATCCGAACACCCCTCTGCTTCGCGTATATCCAATCCTTCAAAGGTGAGGTTACGAGAATCTGCTTTTAACTTAGGGTCTAACTGCCCATGACCCACCTCAACACCGACAACTACAGATGCTCCTTTTTGCAACAGGCAGTCCGTAAAACCACCTGTAGACTGACCCACATCAAGAACCCTAAGGTTTTGGACACTATAAGCCAGATGCCCAAGAGCCTTTTCCAGCTTAAGTCCCCCTCGTGACACATACTTGGTCAACTCTGACTCAATCCGCACACGCTCTGGTAATAGGTTTTCATCTACCTTATAAGACGGCTTGCTGATCTTACGCCACTCTTGTGAGGCTGGAATAAATATTTGCACATCACCTCTAGAAATCATGTCTTCCGCATGAGTTCTTGAACGCGCCATTTTATTTACATAAAGCCACTGGTCTAATCTCATCTTGCACTTAATGGGAACGGGTGGCGTTGTAGTGGAGTAATTCGCGAAACGCCCCCACTGAAATAGAATGTTCTAAGGAGCTTAGGGTCGCATCTGCTTGCTTCTGATAAACTTCAAATAGGTCTTGGATTTCTTTAAGGCTTGCGATCTGTGAAAGACCATCCTCTTCTTGCTCAAAATCTAAAATGTCATCTTTGATTTGAAATAAAATCCCCATAGTCTCGGCAAAGTCTGACATCTTATTGTACACAGCATCAGGAGTTTCAAAAATAATATATGGGCCCATCACCGCGGCCTGAATCAAAGCGGCGGTTTTCTGCTTATGCGTCTTTAAAAAACTTTCTTGCCCCATGCTGGTCATCAAGCAATCATTAGCTTGTCCTCCCACCATACCCTTATACCCTGCGCGGCTGCCCAACATCGCGATCAATCTAGGTAAAGCTTTGGTGTACTCTGCATTTGAGGCCAAATGCGTGAACGCTTCGGTCAACAGAGCGTCTCCTGCTAAAAGCGCACAGGTTTCTCCAAATTTTTTATGCACAGTGGGCAGTCCTCGTCGATAATCATCATTATCCATACAAGGCAGATCATCGTGGATTAAAGAATAAGTATGAATCATCTCCACAGAAAGCGCCCAGTCTAAGACCGCCTCAAAAGGCTTATCCAGAGACAGACCTGCTGCGAGAGTCAGCATAGGGCGGAATCTTTTTCCCCCAGTAAATAAAGCATAGTTAATCGCTTCCACCAAAAGACGCTCGCCCTCTAAACCTTCCAAAACAAAGAGGTGCTTCAAACGACTTTCAAAAATAGGTTTACACTCATCCCACTTGCTGAATAGATCTGACATAGGGGGACTCTAGTCTTTGCTCTCAAATTTTTGAGTCTGCATGGTCTCTGCATTGAGCAGCACTTCGACTTTTTGTTCCGCTGCCTCAAGTTCTCCTTGGCACTCTCGAGATAATTTTACGCCTTCTTCAAAAAGCTTTAAAGACTCCTCAAGAGGAAGTTCTCCTGTTTCCATAGACTTCACAATTTCGTCTAACCTTTGAATCTTAGATTCAAAAGAGTTTACTGTTTGTTCGGTCTTTTTATTTGAGCTTGCCATTGTTTATTCTCCTCAATTTCTAATACTTTTGTTTTCATTGACCCATTTGCAAGGCCCACCCACAGAGCTTCACCCACTTGCACGTCCTTTGCTTCTGTTAAAACTTGCCCCAGCTGGGTTTCCTTTCTGACTACAGAGAAACCTCTATGCAGTACGCTTAATGGGTTTAAAGAGTCCAGCAGTTGAACGCTTCTTATAAATTGCTGTTTTTTGATCTTCATGGGGTTTGTAAGTCCAGGCAGAAGTCTACTTGAAAGACTGAATAGATGTTCTTTTTTGACTTGGCTAAAACCACTTCGGATCTGCAACCGATCTTGCAAATTTTTAGCACTCATCTTTTGCATTCTGATTTGATTTTGCACCACGCTCACTAAACGCTGACGACGCTCTTCACATCGCATGAACATGTCTTGCAGTTTGCGTTTGGGGTCCACCAGTTTTTGACTTAATAAACGAGTATCTGCCTTTTTACGCGCCATATGTCCTTTAAAGTGGAGTAATAGATTTTTAGCTTTGTTTTTAATGTCTTCTCTCACTATTTCTACGTTTTGCGAAACCAGTTCGGCAGCAGCCGAAGGAGTAGGAGCCCTCAAATCACAAACAAAGTCACAGATCGTAAAATCAATTTCATGTCCCACAGCAGACACGATCGGAGTGTCACACTCGTAGAGGGCTCTTGCCAGATTCTCATCGTTAAAACACCAAAGATCTTCGATAGAACCGCCACCTCGTCCAATGATCGCCACATCCACTTTGATTTTTTTTAAGAGGTGCACAGACTCGATAAGGCTCTGTGCCGCACCCTCACCTTGGGTTAATGAAGGAAGAATCAAAATTTCTGCCGATCTGTATCTACGACCTAAAACCTGAACCATATCTTTGACCGCCGCACCCGTGGGGCTTGTGATCAAAGCAATTTTTTTAGGAAGCTTAGGTAAAGTTTTTTTATGCTCTTGCGCAAAGAGCCCTTCGTTTTGCAGTTTGGCCTTTAAATCCTCAAAGGCCTTTTGCAACGAACCCGCTCCCACAGCGTCCATCTTTTCAACCAAAATTTGATAATTTCCCCTAGGTTCATAGACACTGATTCGGCCCCTGACGATCACTTCCATTCCGTCCTTGGGTTTGAATTGCAGGCGCATATTAGAACCACGAAACATCACCGCTGAAATTTGACTGCGAGAATCTTTAAGGCTGAAATAAAAATGCCCTGAGGTGTGGGCCTTGAAGTTCGAGATTTCTGCACGCAACCAAATCAAGGAAAATTGATTTTCCATAGATTGTTTAATCAGGCCATTAAGATCAGAGACACTTAATACCTTAATTTCTTCATCTTGGATTTCACCCGTCTCTTTTGAAAACAGGTCAGTTTGCGAGCTTATATTAGACATAATCCTTTGTACTAAACCGCTCGCGTAAGCGCTCTGTCAATGGTAATTTTAGCTTGCCCTACGTCCCAATTAAACACATTTTGAACTCTAGACCTAGTCGATTTTCGTAGAATTTGGTATAGTGATTATATTCTGTAGGACTCAAAGAATAAGTAAACCCTACAAGAAATAGATTCGGGAACTGTCCCTGATTGCGGTGTGCAAGCTTGTGGAGGCCCCAAAGCCAGATAACGAGAAGCCTAAAGCAATTATCATGGTGCCCACTTTAAATTCTGGGTTTACTTTCTTGTTAGAGTCCCACAGATTTTTTTATTTAAAGCCTACTCACTCTTTATAGTTCCATTAGAAATATTCGAAACCTATTACAATGCTAGCCTTAGCTTTGTGTTCACATTGAGTTCCACATATCTATGCTTGGGCATAGATGCCACTCTCTCGTCCTAGTCTTGTGTTCACATTGGCCACCCGCCATACCTGCGCCCCGCGTTCTTAAAAGAATTTGCGTCTACAATAAGAGTCGCAAAAATAATCTGTCTCATTTTGAGATGGTATTAAACTTGTTTACACTTGCTATTAGATTTGTGGATTTATTTCTACTGGCTTGCTTCTATCGGCGTTTATTTTTTTCTCAAGGTGACACATTTTGGCACTGTCCTTGCTTCATTGGGGTATGAATGTGCAATTTCAGGGGGAAAAAGCATATGAGACAGTTTAAAGTGTATACAAACTTAACAGTAGGCTACAATTTCGCAATAATTTTAGCCTGCGTATTCGGGCTTACACTCAATTTTAGTGCACCCAACACAGCTTGGGCCACTGGTGGAACCGTAATCACAGGAGCAGAGGAAGCGACTCCTCCTGCCGCCGAGGCCGCAGCGCAACCACAAGCAGCCGCTACAGATACTGCCGCTCAAGGCGCCGCTCCAACAGGACAACAAGTTATCAACGTTAACACCACACCACAACTTACGCCTGAAGAAAAGTTGCAAAAAGCGTGCGATGATAACAATAAAGATATCAATGACAGGATCTCTAAAATGACTTCAGCCTGTTCTGCTACCAAACTAGGTACAGACTGTGTAAGTAAGCTTTTTAAATGTCATAGCGGCCAAGGCGATAGCGACGAATGTAAGAAGATTAGAGAACAAGAATCTGCTGACACACGCTCAGAGCTTGATAATAAAATTGAAGGCTTTAAAAAAGAGAAAGAGAAGCTAGAAAAAGCTGAAGAAAAACTGAAAGAAGACTTAGATAAGGCTCAAAGTGAAATCGAAGACCTAAAAGGACAACAAGAAGATGTGATCAGCGAGAAGCGTCTTGCCGAAGAAGCTTTAAAAGAAAAACTTGCTGAAAACAAATCTGAGGCCGCTACACATGCCGAAAAACTTCAAGCAGGCATTGAAGCCTTACAACAAAAGATTCGTGAACTGCATGTTGCCACAATGGAAGACAGCAATGCCATGACTAACCTTATCGCTACATCTCGCATTGAATGTATCGCTGAAGGTCGAGAAAAGGCCTCCACCTTTGTCACTAAAATGCGTACTTGTACTCAAAGAGGCGGTAATTGTGGAGTGAGACAGTCCACCATTTATGCTATGGGAAAAAGAAGCCTAGAAGACCTTGGAAATGAATTGCAAAAACGTCATGTCAGAAAATGTATGTCTGTCAGCGGTAACAATGCTTTTGGCGTGAAATATATGGCTTTACAGTCACAAATCGCCAGAAAAACAGAGTTCTTGAATGCCCAACGTGCTGAGCTTTTAAATAAACAGACTCAGCTGCAAGCTCAGATCCAAACCATTCCTACTCAGAACTCCATCAAAGACACACAAAGCATGATAGAAAAAGCACAGGCTGATCAAGGCTTAACCCAAAAAGAGCAACAGCTTATGATGAAACAACTGCAAGCTGCTGCTAAGGTTAAAGCCATCCAAGAGAAAATTGAAAAAGAAAAGCAAAAGGTGGATGAAGTGAACACTAAGATCGCAAAGGCCGAAAAAGCCAAAGCCTCTGCACTGAACGACGACGACCTTAAGCGTTTTAAAGAAGCTATGGCAGGCATTAACGACATCAAAAGTCTGGCTTCTGACAACTTAAGAGGTTGTGGTTGCGAAAGCGCTATCAAAACCGTCAATAGCTATGTGGGCGGAATCTGTGACGGAACCTCTGCTGACGCAACATCAGGTGTTACTACGACAGAATAAAACTTTAGCCTAATTAAAACCTATAAAACCTTTTTTAAAGACCTCACTTCGAATAAAAGTGAGGTCTTGTTTTTAGCCCCACCTCTCTCGCAATATAAGCACAGTTTTCACAAGACAGTGATTGATCCCACCCTATTAGAATGGTAAATTTTTGAGATAACTTTGCTTTTGGCAAAATCCACATAAACTCGACAACTTGAGGCTAAAATTTTATGTTAAAATATTGGAAATACATCCTTGGTGCTTTTGTGTTTTTAGGACTCGTGGGAGTTCTCACTCTCACCATCATCATCTCTCGTTTTTCTTCTAAACTCCCTAAAATCATTAAAGCCGAAGACTATACCCCCTTAAAAGTCACCGAAGTTTTTGACCGAAACGGCGAGAAGATTGGCGAGTTCTTACGCGAAAGACGTATTGTCATCGACATCAAAACACTTCCCCCTTATGTGGTGCAAGCTTTTGTCGCCGCCGAAGACTCGGACTTCTATCGCCATAACGGCATTAATTTTCAAGCCATCTTTAGGGCTATGATTGCCAACTTGCGCGCAGGGCGTACAGTACAAGGTGGATCTACCATCACCCAACAGGTTGCCAAACAGATCCTATTAACCTCTGAACGCAGCATTGATAGAAAGATCAAAGAGGCCATCTTAGCCCGACGAATGGAAAAGGACCTTAGCAAAGAAGAGATTCTGTATCTGTATCTGAATCAAATTTATTTTGGACAAGGGGCTTACGGAATCGAAATGGCCTCTCAGGTTTACTTTAAAAAACCCGCTACGGAGCTACAGATTCACGAAGCTGCTATTTTAGCAGGGCTACCTAAGGCTCCCTCTAGCTTCTCCCCAGTACGTAACCCTCAGAGAGCTAAGATTCGCCAACTGTATGTGCTTTCAAGAATGCGCGACGAAAAATTCATCACCGAAGAACAACGTGAAGAAAGCGCAAAGATGTCGCTTAAAGTGAACTACATGTCAGACTATAAAGAAGTGGCTCCATATTTTCTTGAAACCGTCCGTTTACTTTTAGTCGCAGAACTTGGTGAAGAGACTGTGCTTGATAAAGGACTTAAAGTCTTTACCAGCTTGGATATAGAAAAACACAAGCAAGCTCAAGAGGCTTTAAAACAAGGACTTAAAGAATTAGATAAGCGACAAGGCTATCGTGGACCTATTAAAAATATTTCTGATCCAACTGAAGCTCTTAATTTTTTAGCCGAAAAAAAGAAAGAGCTTCTTAACAAACAACAACCCTTTATCACTATTGACGCCGAAGGAAAGGTGGTGGAGGTCAGTGAAGACAACAACCTTGTTATGGCCAACGCTGGTAGCAGCAATACACTCCCCAGCTTTATTGCCACTGGTGATGTGGTTGAAGGGATTGTCACTAAGGTCTTAGATAAGTATGGGTTTGTCGAAGTGCAACTTCCAGACACCGTAGGATTGATCGACTTTGAAAGTATGAAGTGGGCACGTAAACCCGATCCTTCTATAGCGGCGAAGTTTGCAGAGATCAAATTTCCTTCGCAAGCCTTAAAAGTGGGAGACATCATTCAAGTTCGAGTTGTCGGCTCTCGCATTAAAACTGAAGCCTTTAGCAAACTGAAGCCACAAGAAAAAAGTCAGATCTTTCAATACGACACTTACGTGCACCTAGAACTGGAGCAAGAACCTGAAGCCGATGCCGCTCTGCTGTCCTTAGACCAAGAGACCCAAGAGATCATTGCTATGGTCGGCGGGTACAGCTTTGAAAGAACCGAGTACAACAAAGCCATTCAAGCGGCTCGCCAAACAGGTTCATCTTTTAAACCTATCGTATATGCTGCCGCTTTAGATAAAGGCTTTCAACCCAACACAGAAATTTTTGATATCCCTATCGTTTTTAAAGAAGAAGACAAAGAAAAATCCACTAAAGACGAAACCATTTACAACAAGTATAAGCCCTCCAACCATAGCAAAGATTTTCATGGCGATATTTTATTTCGTGATGCTTTGGTAAGATCTCTTAACGTCCCCACCATTCGTATTACTGATAAGGTTGGCGTGAACTGGGTGATGTCTTATGCGCAACGCTTAGGGATTTTTTCTCCCCTAAACAACGACATCACTCTGTCTTTGGGTTCAAGTGGCGTAACTTTGTATGAAATGACTAAAGCATATTCGCAGTTTGGTCGCTTAGGAAAGCGCATTCGTCCTCTAATCATAAAAAAAGTTTATGATGAGGCAGGCGAAGTCCTTTTAGAAAATCTTTCTCTCGATAAACGCTTTCAGGAAGAGATTGTAAATCGAGAGCAGCAATGGAAAGAGCGGGTCCTTGATAGACAGGCCTTTGGTGATGTCTCGGATAAATTTGTTTTTGAAAGAGACGAGGATCAATTGATCAAACCACAAACCGCTTATGTCATGACCGACATCTTACGTGGTGTGATCTTTGACGAGAGTGGTACTGCGCGTGCCGCATCTTCCATCAATAGACCCGTAGCAGGTAAAACGGGAACCACCGATAATTATTATGATGCTTGGTTTATTGGATACTCTCCTCAAATTGCTACAGGAGTATGGGTAGGATACGAACAGGAGCGCACTCTGGGCCGTGGCGAAGTAGGTGGCCGTGCTGCTCTGCCCATTTGGATTCAATACATGAGAGAGGCTCACAAGGACCTTCCTATTGTAGACTTTCCTGTCCCACGTGGTATTGTGACCGTCGAGATCGATGCCAAAACAGGAAAGCTTGCCACTGACTATTCTGACAAGAAGTATCCCCAAGCTTTTGAAGAGGGCATGGAACCTCAAGAGAATTCATCTTCTGATGAACAGATAGATGAAAAAGAATTTTTGAAGGAAGATTTGTCTGGATGAAAAACATTGAGCTAAAGGGAGTCAAACAAAACAATCTTAAGAATATTGATGTCTCTATTCCCATTGGCTCTTTTACTGTTATCTGTGGCCCTAGTGGTTCTGGTAAAAGTTCTTTGGCCTTTCAAACTTTATTTGCCGAAGGACAACGTCGCTACATTGAATCTCTGTCAAACTACTCCAAACAATTTATCAACAAAGCCCCCAAGCCCGACCTGCTCTCTGTAGAAAACATCCCACCTGCTATCGCGCTTCAACAAAAAAATGGAGTCCGTAATTCACGCTCTACTGTAGGTACAAGTACGGAAATCACAGATTATTTACGACTGCTTTTCTCAAAAGTAGGACAAACGTTTTGTCCTGACCACAATATCAGACTTAAAACAGTAAGCCCCATTGATGCTGCCGAGGACGTCATTAAGGCTTTTCCTCAGTCTCGCGCTTACATTCTTTTCCCTATTTATCAAAAATTGGTCGCCTATAAAGACAAAGAACTTTTAAAACATTTGATACAGTTAGGGTTTTTACGAGGAGCTGCTTTTGATCAAGAAACCTGGCAAAAAGGCACTTCCTTTTATAAAACTTCAGAAATTGATGTCTTTGATCTAAATACAAGTGAAGCTTTAGACTACATCAAGGAAGATTTCTTTATTGTCGTAGACCGACTGGTGATCGAAGAGGATGATCTTGGGCGTATTTTTGATTCCTTTCAACAAGCTTATGACGCCTATTTAAGTTGCCACAGCACAGAACTCCATGGTGAGGCTTTTGTTTGGACTACAGACAATATTTTGCAGCGCTATACAGAACAGAACGCCTGCCCGATCTGTGATTTTAAATTTCCACCTCTGTCTCCTCAGCTCTTTAGTTTTAATAGTGCTCTAGGTGCATGTGAAAGCTGTAGTGGGTTTGGCAATCGACTTGAAGTTGATGAACACAAAGTGATTCCTTTTCCACAGAAAACTCTTATGGAAGGAGCTATTGCCCCTTTTGCCATGCCCTCTGGAAGAGCCGACTTTAGAAAGCTTATTAAATTTTGCGAAGCCGAAGGGATTGATGTTCATACCCCATGGGTAAAAATGAAACCCTTAGATAAACAAAAAGTCTGGGAAGGACACAAAAAGTGGTTTGGGGTTTTAGGTTTATTCGAGTACCTGGAAACCAAAAAGTATAAAATGCACGTGCGGGTTTTTCTGGCTCGTTATAAAAGCTCTTTCACCTGTAAGACCTGTCATGGTTCTCGCCTCAAAACTGAGGTGGATGACATCACCGTTCAAGGTAAAAACATCACCCAGTATTGCAATATGCCCCTGAGCGAGTTACTGGACGCTTTTTATAATTTCAAATGGAGTGAGCACGATCAAATTCTTTGCAAAGAAGTTTTAGGGCAACTTAAATTACGTTTAGAATATTTAAACAAAGTCGGCCTTGGGTACCTTACGTTAGATCGCTTAACTCGCACTCTTTCTGGAGGGGAATACCAAAGAATGAACTTGGCTCATCAATTGGGCATGGGTTTGTCACAAACTTTATTTATCTTAGACGAACCTACTATTGGTTTGCACTCTCGTGATAACGATCGGCTGATTGAAATCCTTAAAGGTCTACACGAGCTGGGCAATACCGTTGTCGTTGTGGAACACGATCACGATGTCATTCAAAACAGCGAACGCGTGATCGAATTAGGGCCTGGTTCTGGGCACAAAGGCGGAGAGATCATTTATTCTGGTGAAACCAAAAACTTCTTAGCTTCTAATAGTCTTACCGCTCATTATCTTAAAACTTTGCAAAGCTGGACGCCACCTCGTGAAGTTCGACCCGTCAGCCGAAAAGATTCTTTCATCACCCTTGAAGGTGCAGTTGGAAATAATTTAAAAAATGTCACTTTACAAATTCCTCTAAAAAAACTCATTACAGTGACAGGCGTGAGTGGCTCTGGAAAATCGAGCCTTATCACAGGAACCCTATATCCAGCATTGGCACAGAAGCTCAATATCAGTGCCGAGCCACCACTTCCCTTTAAAAAATTAGTGGGTGAACATCTTTTGCGTAACGTTTTTTTAATGGACCAAAATGCTGTTGGAAAAACTCAACGTTCCAATCCCGCTACATATCTTAAAATTTATGATGTTATTCGCAGTCTTTACGCCGACACCAAAGAAAGCAAATTCCAAGGTTTTACCGCTGGCACCTTCAGCTTGAATGTTGATGGGGGACGTTGCCCCACCTGTAAAGGCTTAGGTCACGAGCTGGTGGATATGATTTTTATGGATGACATTTTAATTCCCTGCGAAGACTGTAAGGGTAAACGCTTTCGTCAAGAAGTGTTGAAAGTGAAGTTTAACAACAAAAATATTCATGAAGTTTTGGAAATGACAGCAGAAGAGGCTCTTAAGTTTTTTGTGGCCTATCAAGGTATACGAAAACCATTGAGTATTCTTAAAGAGGTGGGCTTAGAACACCTTAAATTGGGTCAAGCCCTTTCCACACTCAGTGGTGGTGAGATTCAAAGACTCAAATTAGCCAAACAATTTTTAACTTCTGAAGCCCACAACGCCTTATATATTCTGGATGAACCCACAACTGGTTTACATTTCAGAGAGATCGAACTTTTGCTTAAACTTTTACAAAAGCTTGTAGAAGGCGGTGCCACAGTGCTTCTTATTGAACATAATCTTGAGATTATAAAAAATTCAGACTGGGTCATTGATATTGGCCCTGAGGCAGGATCAGGCGGCGGGAAGATCATTGCCGAAGGGACTCCTGTTGATATTGCCAAGAAAAAGACTTACACTGCCCGCTACTTAAAACAATATTTAAGCGGTGAACCCCTCTATGGATCAAAAGAAAATCAAGCTCCTTCACTTACTTAAAAAAGATATTGCCCCTTATCTGGGAGGCTTTATCGCTTTGATTGTTGTGGGGCTGATCGCGGGGATCACAAAGTCCACTTTACCTTGGCTCACATCACGCTTGCTCACTTTATGGGAACGTCCCGAGGAACTTTCTACTTCTTTTCTTGAAGAAGCCTCACACCCTATTATCGTGGCCATTAGAGAGTTTGTGGCTCCACTTTATAACTACCTCTTTACAGGTGATGACCAGATCATTCGGTTACCTCTGGTGATTCTTGCCTGTTATATTTTTTCAAACATTGCACGCTTCATTGTGTGCTCTCAAACCCGTCTTATCGCAGAAAAAATTTGCATTGATCATCGCAAAAAACTTTTAAATCAATACTTACAGTCCCCGCTTTCTTATTTAGAACAGTTTAAATCTGGTTCAGGCGGGCTGATCAGCCGTATGCTCAATGACATCAACCAAATTTATAATGGTTTTACCAAAACCGCAGACCTTCTTAAAGAGCCCGTGGTGTGCCTGGGCTCCTTACTTTTTCTTTTATACGTGACAAGCCTTAAACAGATGGCCTTCCTTTTTGTTTTGTTAATCTTTGTCGCTGTATTTGTGGTCGCTCTTACTAAGTCCATCCGCAGAAACAGTCGTAGAAACCAAGAAAATTTAGAAGAAATCACAAGTACCTTAAAAGAAACTTTAGATGGCTCACGCATCATTCGTTCATTTAACCTTGAGGAAAAAATCAGAATACGCTTCAAAAAGCAGGTCGATCAATTCTACAAATTCAGAAAAAAAATCACCCTCTTAGAAGAATCCAGTGGTCCAATCACGGAATCCTTCACCACTGTGATTGTGGCTGCTGTTTTGATCACTGTGGGTCTACTCATTAAAAAAGGCGAAATGACTGTTGCCGAATTTATGGGCTCAGGCGTGGCTCTTGGACTTTTATTTGATTCGGCAAAGAAGACTCAAGACGCTATCATTCGTGTTCAACAAGGCTTAGTCGCTCGCGTACGATTGCAAGAGATTTTACTTGTTGGGGAAGAACACATCTCTGATCCTCAAAATGTCATTGCCATGCCTACAGATTGGGACAGCATCAAGTTTAACAATATCAACTATAGCATTGGCGATCGTCATATTTTAAAAAATATCAATCTGACTATTAAACGTGGTGAAACCGTAGCCTTAGTCGGTCCCAGTGGATCTGGAAAAACGTCTTTACTTAATCTTTTAGAACGATTTATCAGTCCTGATTCAGGCAGCATCCATATTGGAAACGCAGACATCACGGCAATTCCTTTACATGAACTACGAAGACATATCTCTTTAGTTTCCCAAGATGTCTTTTTATTTAGAGACACCTTAGAAGAAAACATCCGAGCCTCTATAGTCAACGCCACTCACGCTGATATCGAGGCCGCTGCCAAAGCCGCTAATGTTCATAGCTTTATTCAATCTTTACCCGATGGATACCAGACCTTAGCGGGAGACCGAGGACAAAGGCTCAGCGGTGGCGAAAAACAGCGCATCTCCATCGCTCGCGCTTTTTTAAAGAACGCCCCCATCCTTCTATTAGACGAAGCCACAAGCGCCTTAGACACCGACAATGAAGTCGAGGTCCAGAAGGGTCTACAGACCCTTATGCAAGATAAAACGTGCTTTGTCGTCGCTCATAGGCTGTCCACCATCAGAAACGCTGATCGCATCATCGTCCTTAAAAACGGCGAAGTGGTTCAAACTGGAACACACCAAGAACTCGCCGACCAACAAGGCGAATACCACCGCCTCCTTAATCTTCATTAACTTCTATCTAGGTTTTGAATGTAAATACCTCATCAAAACAGCCCTCCGAGGCGAGCAATGCGTATCCGACATGCGTTGGCCTGTGGGACTTTAGTCCCAGAGGTTAATGCATGCCGAAGACGCTTTGCACCCGAAGTCGGCTGGGCTGTTTTGATGAGGTATTTACATTCAAAACCTAGATAGAAGTTAACGAAAATTAAGGAGGCGGTGGTCGAGTAAAACTAAACTTTGGTCGATTAAAGATGTCTACAAATTAGTCGATAAGTTGTTATGTCAAAAAGTTTGTCGACAAAGGAGACAAGATTATGATCAATTGGGATGAATTCGAGCATATACATGTGATTCGTAAACTTAAACACATCGTAGGCTCTTGGTGGAATGCCGACATTTTGTTCACTGATGACCGAGGAAAGCTGAAACTTTCTGGCATTGACAAACAAAAATACTTTAACCCATCTACCGTTCATTTGTTGTCTAAAGATTCTGCAGCAGATAGCTTGTCAGAAACTGTTGTCAAAGCCATAGACGATTTAAAACTAACAGATAATAGATTTGCTCTTCGTAAATGGGATGCCATCGGATATGACGTTGCCGTCTTCCCTATCATTATTGAAAATGATTTTATGGGTACTGTCGTCGCATTAGGTTTCATTAAAGACAGCTCTGACAGTGCACGTTTATCAGACATTAAAGAGCGACTGGCTGTATTTGGTTTAAGCCCAAGTGAAATCGAAGAGGCTGTTTCAAAAATTCAAGTGATTGATGAAGGTGACCGCGAACACTTTGTGGACTTAATTGAGCTTGTGAGCCAAGAGGTCATCACTCTTCACCTTGAAATCACTAATAGAGAAAATCGAATTAAAGAACTGAACAAAGAACTTGGAAGCCGATACAAATATGACAACATGATTGGTAAGTCTAAGGCCATGCAAAATCTGTACAGTTTATTAGATAAAATCAAAAACTCTGAAACTACAGTTCTTGTTCAAGGTGAAAACGGGACAGGTAAAGAACTGATCGCCAAATCCATTCACTACAACTCACCCAGAAAAGATAAAGCTTTTATCATTCAAAACTGTTCGGCCTTCAACGATAACTTGCTTGAAAGTGAACTCTTTGGACACGTCAAAGGGTCATTTACTGGTGCTATCAAAGATAAAAAAGGTCTTTTTGAAATGGCCCACAAAGGGACATTCTTTTTGGATGAGATTGGGGACACTTCTCCACAAATGCAAGTGAAGCTTCTTCGTGTTTTACAAGAAGGTACATTTATCCCTGTGGGATCTACTGAGCCTAGACGCGTAGATGTGAGAATTATTGCTGCGACCAACAGAAATCTTAAAGAGATGGTTGAAAAAGGCGAATTCCGAGAAGACTTGTATTACCGCTTAAACGTGATCAACTTGCGTGTACCTTCTTTAAGAGATCGCAAAGAGGACATTCCTCTTTTAGCCGAAGCCTTTTTAAACAAGAATACCAATGACAGTAACAAAAAGATCATTAATAAAAGAGCCTTAGAAAAACTGTATGATTATGCATGGCCAGGTAACGTTCGTGAGTTACAAAACGAGATGGAACGCATTTTGGTTTTAAGCAGTAATGAAACTAAAATCACAGCTGATATGCTTTCTGGAAAAATCAATGAAGTGACTGAGCAAAGCAAAGTTCAAGGCACAAGAGTTCATGGTAAACTTAAAGATGCTTTAGAGGATTTAGAACGCACAATGATCCGTGAAGGCTTAAGAAGAACAGGATGGAATAAATCCCGCTTGGCCAAAGAACTTGGGATCAGCAGGGCTGGCCTCATTATGAAAGTTGAAAAATACGAACTTGAAAAACGCAAAATCGCTAAATAATTATTTTTTGCAAAGAACAATTAAATTAAAAGGAGCCGCCGCAAGGTGGCTTTTTTAGTATAGATGGCCGTAGGATGTAGTGTTTAACAAAGTGTGGCTGAGTTTTTTTACAAAATCCTCTTTAGAAGTTTCTTGGAAGGACTGCTGGATATCAAATCTGTATCTCTTTAAGGTGTCTAAAAATAAGGGGTCATCGTGCAGGATCTTTTTCACTTCAGAAAACCCATACGAACTGGAGATCACAAGCTGTGCGCCACGCAGTTCATCAGGCAGGTTCATGTACAGAGAGATCAATTTTCTTTGTTCAGGGGTTAAAGACAACACTTCTTTGATAAAAATCAGTGTATCAGGAATATCATACAACTCACTCACACGACTGGGCATAGGAGTTAAGGCCTCCCAATAGAGCATGCACGACTTTGTCGTTTGGTCCAAAATTTCTAAAGCAAACTTGATGCGATCATCTGGAACTTTACAGCTTAAAAAGACATTTAGACCTTCACAAGACTTGGGCTTAAATTTTCCATCTTGGCAGAGGTGAGGGAGTAACAATTCGTTAATCGCTTTTAGGACCTTTTGGGCGCGATTACGATCAATCAGCTCAAAGGACTGTACCTGAATCAGACCCCACAGACTGCCCTGCTTATACACAGGAAACAGCCCCGTCTGTCCTCCTTTGAGGATTCGATAGTTGGGACGTTTTTTGTCAAAATATTCAAATACAGGCGAGTTTATAGACGTTAAAAGACATTTTGCACGCATGTTCATAGTGTTCTTTAGAATGCGGATCAGGTTCTGCACAGCGACCTGCTCCCCGTTCATGATAGGGGTTTCTAGGGGTTTTTGAGTGGTGTAAAGCGTGAATAAGTTATTCATATCCTGTAAAATATTAGCAAACCTCAGGCCATACCCGTTTTGCTCCAAAACGCATATAGCAGAGTTAAGACCCTGGGCACAATAGGCTCTCGCCTAAGGTCCTGTCGTTTACGAGAAATTTACATTTTTTGTAAGAAAAAAATAGCGAGTCCCTATCCTTTAGCCATTGCCTCGATGGCTTCTACTTTCATAGGGTTTTGTGGAGCACAAAGCCTTTGGAGTTCAGCAAAAGTATCGACTGCAGGGGCATAGTTTTTAAAGTGGGATTGTGGCCCCAAGTTCCTGGCACGAGGTTCTGACAATCATCTTGAGAATTCCACTCTCTCAGAGTAGCCTTTAAATATGTGCCCAGAACTTCGAGACAATCCATCCACCATTGATTTTCTTAACCGCCATATCTCTTTACAGGATTTGAAATTCCAAGCCCTAGCTGGGGATGCCAGTGCGAGAAGATATGTTCGCATTTATAACTCTAACGCCAGCTATATCCTTATGATCTTTCCTAAAAAAGAAAAGACCATGGGCGAACACTTTATGCAGATCCGAGACCTGTTTGAACAACAGCAGGTGCATGTTCCCAAGCTGCTGGGCCATGACTTTAGTCTGGGATATATCCTTCTTGAGGATCTTGGAGACCTCACCCTAGAACGACGTTTTTGGGAAAGCCAAGACCGACTTAAAGCTCTGCCCTTTTACATCAAATCCATCAATGAGCTGATCAAAATTCACCGTATTCCGATTGATAAAAATCTATCTTACCCCTGTTTCCACATGGAGTTTGATACAGAAAAACTTCTGTGGGAGATGAACTACATGCGCAAGAACCTGCTGCTGCAGTTCTTTGAGCTGGACTTGAGCGCTGATTTTGAACAGAATCTTGTTTCGGATTTTGAGAGTATTTGCAATCACTTAAGCTCACTGCCCCAGGTGGTCTGTCACAGGGATTACCACTCCAGAAACATCATGCTTCACAAAAACGAGACCTATGTGATTGATTTTCAAGATGCACGTTTAGGCCCCAAACAGTATGACTTGGTCTCTTTACTGCGGGACTCTTATGTGACCCTGCCCTCAGAAATTGAACTCGAACTTTTGCAATATTATTTTGATCGCACCTCAGACCTTTATCCAGAAAGCTGGGAGGAGTTCTATCAAAATTATCAAATCCAAATTTTGCAAAGAACACTGAAAGCCTGCGGAAGTTTTTCAAGCTTTTATAATGCCAAAAAAGACACTCGTTATTTGAAGTACATCCAACCCACACTTAAGAATGTTGAGACCTTACTTGCGACACTCGAAGGCTACGAGGCTTTAAAAGAGCTTTTTACCACACATAAAATAAGTGAACGATCTTGCAAAATATAAATAAAGTCTTCTTTTTAGCCGCAGGGCTAGGCACTCGCCTAAAGCCATTTACAGATCAGATAGCCAAACCCGCTATTCCGTTTTGGGGATTACCCCAAATTTTATATCCCTATCATTTCACCCAACAGCTTGGGATTAAACATTGGGCTTATAACACCCATCATCACAGACAGACACTGCAACAGGCCCTAGCACAATTCCAGCTTACTGAAGGGCAAGAGTTTTTTGAAAAAGACCTTTTAGACAGTGGTGGTGGCATCTTTAATGCCAAGAGTTTTTTAGAAACTGAAGAGCATTTTTTAGTGATCAACGCCGACTCTTTATTTATCTATCAAAACCTTATGCAGTTTGAGCAAGAGATTCTTAAACATATCCATGAAGATCGTTTAGCTACCTTATTCACCATTGCCAAAGAAGGTGCGGGGGTTACATTTTCAGGATTACATTCGCACAATGGAACTTTGACGGGCGCGGGCTTACATTCAAAAAATACAGCAATGACAGGGGCGTGCACGCATTACATAGGCATTGGGCTTTTTTCAAAAAAAATATTTTCTCATCTCACGGGTGGCCCCCAGAATATCATTCATGATGTTCTTGTTCCTTTGGCTTCACAGGAAAATATTCATGTTTCTATTTTAAACGATTGGGATTGGTTTGAACTTGGAAAGACCAAGGATTTTGTGGAAAGTTTTGATGCGGTCAAAGCCCATCTGCAATCGGGGCGTTACTCTTTAGACTCTTTCTCGTCGTTTTATAAAACACAAAAATATTTTACTCCCCACTGGGACCCAGAACAGTTTATCTCTTCTGGGATTGAAAAAGAAATCTTAGGCTCTCACTAACAGATCACACCCAAAGTGACCGCAGTCTTGGCCCCCGTGACAGTGGGCAAGTCACTGATGGCTTCGTTCCTATATCTTTTTAAAGCCAACCACGCAAAAGCCCCTCCCTCAATGGCGTCTACTGGCCAACCCAAAAGCTCGTCACTGGTGGTGACACGGCTTTGAGGAAAATGGAAGACCATTCTTTGCATAAGACGCTTGTTCTTCGCGCCCCCGCCTGATACCACAATCAACTGAGGTGGCGTTTTTATAAATCGGCGGTACTGATCCTTTAGACTAAGTACGGTGAACTCCATAAGTGTCGCCATTTGATCTTCTGGCGAAAGTTTGCGTAGTCCTTCCAAAGATTTCTCTAACACTTTTAAAGACATATTTTCGCGCCCACATGTCTTGGGAACAGGCTTAGAAAAATAAGGGATAGCCTTAAGCCAATCCTCAACCAGCTCCACATGCGGCAAACCTTTATGGGCGATAGCGCCATCTTTATCAAAGGTCTTTTGATAGAGGTGGGTCATGGTCTCATCCATCAAAATGTTTCCAGGGCCCGTATCAAAGGCACATAGTTTTTTTTGATTTACATAGGTGACATTGCCCATGCCACCAATATTTTGAAAGGCCCAGTCCTTATAGGGAGTCATTAAAGCCTTATGAAAAAAGGGGGCTAGAGGTGCGCCCTGTCCTTTCTGTGCAATGTCCATATTGCGAAATTGCGCCACCACAGGCACTTTAAATTCTTGCTTTAAAAAGCTAGGTTCCCCAATCTGTAATGTGCTATGGGGAGGTTGATGAAATACCGTTTGCCCATGCAGTCCTATCAAATCAAATTTCCATTTTTTATTTTTAACGATCTTCTTTAAACCCTCGGCATAAAAAGCACCCAGTTCATAGTGCAGACGGGCTGTGTCCCAGAGGCTAAGTTCATTGGCCGTAGCTTTTAAAAGCGCATCACGTAAGTCTTTTTTAAAAGGGATAAAATGTTGATCTAAATATTTAAGAGGCTGACCCAACTTGGATGAAGAGGACTTTGTGTTTTTGGACTTTGCAGAGCGATCTTGGCATAACACATAATCCACACCATCTAGACTTGTTCCACTCATGATTCCAACGACCTTCACCCACAAACTCCTTGTAAGAATTTTCTTTTGCGACTTCTATTGTACGTGGGAATTAAAAATCGGGACAAGTTAAAAAAAAGACCTAGTCTGCACCAAGTCTTTTTGTCGTGGGATTGAAATCCCTTTGTATCTTAATTGGGTTTTTAGGTTTTATTTTTCTAAAAATTGCTTGTCTTTATCTATGGCTGTGTATTTAATTTGAATCATTCTAAAGATATTATTCATAGCCACGCCCAAACGGTCACCATCTGCACCTTTAGACATACCTGAAAGCTTTGAGCCATCGACTTCACCCTTTTTAAGCTTATTTAAAAAGTCATCGACGCCACCCTTTTTACCAGAGGAGTCATCGTCATCACTGGCTAAGCCACGGCCAAAACTACCACTGCCAGACCCACTACTGCCCGCGATCATTCCACCACCACCAGAGGTGTCGAGTTCACCAAGTTTATTAGATAAGCCTGCAAGGTATTTATCAGCAGCCCCATCACCTAAAAGACTCGAAGGATCAATAGCACCATTCGGTCCTTTCACATTCCCATTTGCATCCACAGAATAACCCATAGCTGCTAACTTATCTAAATAAGGTTGTGCCTTTTTTTCCATTTGGATTTTGGCATTTTCATAGTCAGATTTTTTTCCTGTCTTCATGGCATCTTTAAGAGGATCTAACCAACCTGGGTCCAAGTGACCTGGGATAGGATTATCTTCGGGGTTGATCACACCTGGATCCATAGACCAGTCTACGCCAGGAGAAAGAGCGTCTCGCGCATCAAAAGACTGCCCCCCTTGCATCAAACTCATCGCTAACTGCAAGAAACTCAAAATCATAGTGATACAAGCTTCTGGGTTAGGTGGAGTTTTAAAACATCTAGGAGCATTCGCCGCACCAATCGCACCGTTAATACCTGCGTTGGCCATTTCACCAATACCAAGACCATTTGCAGTTCCACCTGCGCTGCTTGCCAAAACTGGATTCGCAAACGAAAGTGTCAAAACTAAGGTAGGTAAAACAAATAACTTCTTCATCATAAACCTCTTAAATTTATTTTCTTCCATAAGGATCTGTTGACTTATTTGCTGCACATGAAATCAATTGCTTAGTACATCTGGTATTTGTTCTTAAATACACTCTGGTCCAAATATCATCTGTGCTTAAACCAAACTCACCCGCACCTAATTTATGGCCTGCTAATTTTCTTTGCGTAGGAACTTTCACCCCTGACTTTTTATTAGCAAGGCGAGAAAGACCCTTACCGCCTTTACCATCGCCAGCCATACTTCCCCAAGCACCGCCAGCTCCACCGCCTTCACTGCCACCATATAGAGATCCAACACCACTACGGCCTGCAGCTCCACCTGTCTTTTGTGATTCACCACCACCAGATCCGCTGCCACTTCCGCCCATAAAGCCCATACCACCAGATCCGCTGCCACTTCCGCCGCCGTCTGATCCGTTACCATTAAAAGCTGAGCTATTTTCATCTAAAGGCAAATCAAAGTCGCCCTCATCTCTTCCACTCATATTAAAAGGATCACGATTACCTGCAATCATATTTCCAGGATTGTTAGACATACCCGCACAACTTGGATGACCTTTAAATTTATCTTTAGAACAATCTACTGGTTCTTCAGACTCTTTATCACCATTTAAGGCTTGTTGACATTGGCTCATACCTTGCCCAGGGCTTTGATTGGCTTGCTGTTGTTGTTGGGCTTTTTGAGCTTGTTTTGTAACTTCGTCTATACATTCCTTTTTATTTTCTTTTGCTTTATCTTCCTTATCTTTTTCAATTTGAGCTAGACCTGTTTGGGGAGGTTGCATTTTAAGATACTCTTCTCTTTTCTTTTGATGCTCTTTAATTTCTTTATTGCATACTTTCTCACAAACATTGGCGGCGTTCTGGCAAGTGTCGTTCTGACCACCATTTAATGCACTTGAAAGTTTATTTAGCATTTCAGCTAAGGCACACATTTGCGAAGCTTGACCTGATTTGCTTTCATCTGAACTAGAGTCCATTGCCATAAAACCTGCTGCCGCACCTGCTACGCCTGCAAACATCTGAGCCGCCGCCTGCCATCCACCATTACTTGGTTGGTTGCACTCTTTAATACTCTTTGGTTTTTGTTCTTCACATGTAGCCTGTTCCATTTCTTCCGCAGTTGTCGCCCTAGGTTGAGCAGCTTCTAACGATTTTGTTGCTGCAGTCACTTCATTTGCATTAGCATTTACTGATAAGGCTACCACCATTAAAAGTATGGCCACACTCTTTTCAAAAACAGATATATAAGCTTTCTTTTTCATACTATACACCCTTACTTCTACTGTTTCGGTACTTTAGACTAATGATATAAATTTTTGGGTATAGATGTGTTTCAGTATAAAACAAGAACACCGAATCTCTATAACTGTTGCAACAATACCAACATTTGAGGCTATTCAGGAGGGTTTAAAATGCGCCCTACGTTTCCTCCAAGTGACAGGTTGGGCGACCTTAAATAATCCCCTGAAACCATCTTAACGGAATACCCTGTACGACCACCGTCTTCTAAACATTCTCCAGGAACATTCGCTGGATGAGAGGCTTTAAATTGTTTACATTTTCCAAATCTATTTTTTACAGTTCCAGATGCAGGCGATCTATATTCACCCACATTGATCCCACCCACCCACGAGGTCAAAAGATGAGCTCGACCTGTAGGATCAGGCGTTTCAAGAGCATAAAAAATTTGAGGAGCATAAGTTCCCCGTGTAGATTCTCTAAGTTGTCTATGCACAGAGAAACTATTATTTGCAGGAGTATTGATAAAACCAATATCACGCCAAATAGTTGGGTTAGGTCTTGGGATTTCTTTAAAGTCTGCCTCTTGGACAAGCCAGGTATCTAATTTCCTGTGTAGATAATTTTCATGAAAATTAGAATCTACAGAATAGTAGTAGATATCAAAAAGGTCAGGAGCAACAGCTGCTAACTCACGATCACGCATTAGATTTTTGGCTACTGCGTTTCCATCACCCCCGTTGTACAAAAGCGATTGAACTAAATGTGCATAATCGTTAGAGTGGAGTTTAGCTCCAGCTCCCGCTATCTTACCCGTCGAAGTAATACCCAAATTAGACATCCAACCTAATTGATCTCCTGGGTACTTTGGTGAATTTGGTGAAATTGAATTGTCCTGCGGTGGGGCCTGCCCTGCCGCTATTTGACGTGGCGACCACAAAGGAACTGTTTTTCCACCACTAGAGATAGGAGATCCAGACGACCAGTTCTTGGAATACCAAGGACCAATTCGACCTCCAAATGGTTTCGAAAAGGCTCTAGCACTAATAGAAACACCACCAGTAGGACTAAAAAGCGCAAAAGATGTAGTTGTAGCTACAACTTGATTGTAAACCATATACCAAGGGTTTTTCTCAAAGCCTAATACATCTTCAAAAGCACTGTCCTCTGGCAACACCAGATATGCACCTTGAGTAAAACTCATTAGCACACCATCAGGATCTGCTCTACTCACCCAAGCTTTGGCATCAGCAGCATTAGCATGATTCCAAGACCGAGGAAGCTCAAAATTAAATCTTTGATTGATGGGCTCAAATACACCGCCTCGTCCACCAGTAGAGCCCAGTTCTCTATCTGCATAAATTAGTGCCATCCATGTTTTAATTTCTGGTAACCATTGTTTTCGATCAAGACCCTGTAAGGAATTCCTAATTTGAAAGTTAGTCACTGCGGTCGTTTTGTTGGACTCCGATAGGTTGTACTCAAATGTCTTTCTTGCTCCTTCAAATACACTCTTCCCATCAAGGTCTTTCATGCCTCCCGCATTGATAGGCTTTGAAAGGTTTTCTGCAAGAGCTTTAATCAGGGCACGCCTATAACCTGTTTGAATCCTATATGATGCCATATTGATAGATGCCATCCACCAGTCAAAAGCGTTAGCAGACATTGTATCTCTTTCGATTTTATTCCCTAAGTTGATTGTTGTTTGACGCAAACTGGAGTTCCCACCCCATCTGTTATTGATCACAGTAAGGTGAGGAATACCTGAAAATCTAATGGCATAGCGTTCTTCGCGACAAAAGTTATCATTTGTCACACTAGTAAAAAGTTCTTTCGAAGCATAACAGGCAGGTTTTTGAATCTTATCCGCCAAATCGTACTTTGTCTCACTCGCTCTTACAGCTCCTGGTGCCGTATCCGAGTTATCTCGAATCCCCACCGTGCCCAACACAATATACCGATACGTCATCAACTTGTGGGCTTGGCGAATCTGGTAGTTCATGTGAGCGATGGCGTTTAACTGTTCTGCTTGTTTTTGAGCCACATACAATGAGGCGAAGTCTACAGCATTTTGCACATTGATCTTGTCGTGGACAATCATGCCCACATTGATCGTCATCGCAAAAAGTGTGAAGAGAACTAAAAAAGTCAGACCGACAAAAACGGAGATTTGTCCTTTTTGATTTTTGTATTTATCTGAACATGGATTGACTCTGAGCATATGCACCTTAAAATTATAAATCGGATGAGAGCACTTAGTTTATTAGTCTTTAGCACTGTTTATTTGTTCTTTTGCCCCACGGACCTGACGTGGGCAGCAAAAAGCAAGACTTTAGACTTGGATACCACTCCTAATGCAAACTCCACCACGACCTCTGCCCTAGACCTACACTCTGGCAACAGTCTGCATAATGGAGGTTTTTGCTATGAGATCCTAGCAGGCAATAACAACGTCGGCTTTATCCTAGAGACCAAGGCCTTCAATGAAAAAAATGGCCACCATGAACACAAGCTCTACACTTATTTGCACAACAAAACCTCCTCTTTAGAAGAGCAGCTCAACACCACAAGTGACTCTTACTTCTCACCCATTTCATTTCAGTATAAATTAAGCGTTGATAACAAGATTTCTAAAGAGCTCACGGGAAAATTTAAAAAGAAAGACCAAAACTTTTCTGTGGATTACACACAAAACACTCCTAAAAATAAAGCCAAGAAACACACCTTAAGTGTGCCCAAGGGAACCGTCTTTTTATCACGAGTGACCGATCTGATCTTTTCACAAAAAAAGATTGAGGACCTCAAGCCCCAGCAGGAATTAGTCGTTCAGGTCTTTGACGCCAAGTCAGGAAAACTTAAATCTTCCAAATCTCGCTTGGATCAAAATTCTGACGGTATTAAACTGATTCATAGCGTGGATGGGAAGAACTTTAGCACCGAGCACACCTATCATGGACACTTGTTACGCTCTGTCGATCAACGACAAAATATCACACTGTCAAAATGCAAATCTGTTGAACCCCATATCAAAACAGCAGAAACTCATTCTATTTATAAAACATTTTTTGCCCAGAAAGAAAAAGAGATTCTTAAATCATGTTGTCAGCTTTAATCCAAAGAATACTGCTTACCATCCCCGTTGTTTTTGGTGTTTTCACTCTGACTTTTTTTCTTATCCATTGGATTCCAGGGGACCCCGTGGACTTGATTCTGGGAGACCTTGCCAATCCCTTAGACAAACAAGAAATGCGCACGCAACTGGGCTTAGACCAACCCCTACAGACGCAATATGTACGCTTTTTAACTTCCACCTCACGGGGACAATTGGGGACCTCTTTATTTTCCCAAAAGCCCGTTTTTGAAATGATCGCAAACCGAATCGGGGCCACCATTGAGCTGTCACTGGCTTCGATGCTTTTCGCCATGCTTTGGGGGATTCCCCTTGGGGTGATTGCTGCTGTAAAACGCTACACCTTTTTTGATCGCGCCCTTGTAAGTCTTGGTCTGGTGGGTATGTCCTTCCCTGGGTTTTTCTTAGGACCTCTCCTCATCTATCTCTTTGCCATTCTTTTAGGATGGTTACCTGTTGGAGAGCGCGGGGGGATAGAACACCTCATTTTGCCCGCACTCAGTTTAGCACTTCCACTTGGTGCTATTCTTATGCGCATGACAAGGGCCTCTATGCTTGATGTCTTACATGAAGACTATGTGAAAGTGGCACGAGCCAAAGGGTGTTCTACGTTTAAAATCTTTTTTGTCCACGCTTTAAGAAATGCACTTATTCCAATCATCACCATCGTGGGTTTGCAATTTGGTTCTGTTCTTACGGGCACTGTGATCACCGAGACCATCTTTGATTGGCCAGGACTTGGAACCTTACTTTTTGATGCCATCCAACGCCGCGATTATCCTCTGGTACAGGGCTGCGTTCTGATCATTGCTCTGATCTACATTATTGTGAACTTTTTAACCGATATGGCCTATGTCCTTGTGCATCCTAAGATGAGGATCAGCTGATGAAGTTAAGCAAACGAAGTGTATTTATATTTATTGGAAGCTTTATTGTTCTGGCAAATATTTTTATCGCTGTTGCCGTCCCATTTTTGCCCTTACCTGACCCTCAACACTATATGTTAGACCAACGCTATGATGCCCCCAATATGAGCGCGCCTTTTGGCCGCGATGAAAATGGGGTGGATGTGATGACTCTCATATTTTGGGGCGCACGCTTAAGTCTTACTGTTGCTGTTAGCGTAGTTTTTATCACAACACTTGTTGGTCTTATCGTAGGTTCTGTCGCTGGTTATAAAGGTGGTTACACTGATTTTGTTATTATGCGTTTTATTGATATGATTCACGCTTTCCCTGGCTTTCTTCTTGCCCTCGCACTTGTTGCTTCACTAGGACCATCTGTAAAAAATTTGATTTTAGCAATGTCACTTACTGGTTGGGCAGGCGTTGCCCGTTTAGTTCGCGGTGAAATCTTACATCTTAAAGAAAAAGAATACGTACAATCCTCCAGAGCCTTAGGTGCATCATCTATACGAACGGTTTGCTTACACATTTGGCCTAACCTTATTGGAATTATGACCGTGCAAGCCACCTTTGCTATGGCAGGAACCTTGATCGTAGAGTCAGGACTTAGCTTCTTAGGTTTGGGCGCTCCTCCCACTACACCCACATGGGGAATGCTGCTTAACTCTGGTCGTTACTACCTGACCGAAGCCCCTCATATCAGTATTTTTCCTGGGATTGCGATTTTACTTTTGGTCTTAGGTTTTAATCTTCTGGGTGATGGCTTAAGAGAAATACTAGACCCTAAAAATAACCTTTAAACTCAATATGACAACGGATAAACTGAACTCACACAGATAAAGGATCGACTATGAAGACAACATCTATGCTAGGCCAAATGTTCATGATTGGTATTTCTGGTCACACACTCACCTCTGAAGAAAAAGACTTCATCATTCAAAATGATATTGGTGGAGTGATCCTTTTTTCCAGAAACGTCAGCACACCAGAACAGATCCTTAAACTGACCACAGAGATTCAAGAACTTTCCCAACACACCGAATCCCAACTGCCACTGTTGATCTCCATTGATATGGAGGGGGGACGAGTCGCGCGTCTCAAAGAGCCCTTCACCATCTGGCCTCCTATGCGCTATTTGGGCGATCAATCTTCTCCGCAGCTGGCCTTTGAAGTAGGACAAGCTTTAGGAGCAGAGCTTTTAGCTGTGGGAATCAATATGGATTTTGCTCCTTGTATTGATGTGTTTTTAAATCCTAAAAATGAGGTCATTGGTGACAGAGCCTTTAGCGATGATCCCGAAGAGGTGGCAAAGATCGCCTCAGGTATCATTCGTGGTTTTAAAAAAGTAGGCATGGTGTCTTGTGTGAAGCACTTCCCTGGGCACGGCTACACTTCTGTAGACAGTCACTTTGATCTGCCTGTAGATCCCAGAACTTGGAACGAGTTGCTTGAATCAGAAATCATCCCTTACAAAAAATGTTTCCGATCTAAAGCTGAATTTTTAATGACCGCTCATATCTTGTTTGAAAATATCGACGCCCAATACCCTGTGACACTTTCAGAAAAGTTTTTAAAACAACATCTACGAGAAGAATTAAACTATCCAGGACTTGTGATCACTGATGATCTTGATATGAAAGCCTTAAGCAAAAACGCTTCTGCAGAAGACTTAACATTTAAGGCTCTGCAAGCAGGTGCGAATATGTTTTTATTCTGCAATAACCCCGAGTCTCACACCTTGGCCGTAGAAGCCATGATGGACAGAGTGGGCCAATTTGATGAAGCCCACTTAAATCATATAAAAGAATCTTTTGATTTGATCTTGGAGGTCAAAGACAACCTCCCTACAGAAACACCCTCTCTAGAAATTATTGGGTGTGAAAAGCACAAAGAGCTTGTGCAGAAGATAAAAGTCTAAAACTATTTGTCTCCGAATAGAGCCGCTTTAGTAGGAGTTGTTCCTTTATTGCGGTTTTGGGCTTTACGCTTTTTACCAGCATTCGCTTTTTTGTTGCTACGGATTGTTTCTGTTCTTTTTGATGCTGAAGCCATATTCTCTCCTCATTTCAGCGGCTTAGGTCTTTTAAGAACCCTATGCCTCTGCCAAGTTCCTTTTTAAATTAAGCTCTATCTGTTACCAAAGCGGCAAATGGAAGTCAACGCTGTGCAAGAGGTTGTCCTTAGAAGTTTCACGCTGCACCCCATAACTCATAGAAAGCCTTGGGCCCACAATAGAAAAACCAGCACCCACTGTATTGGTTTTAAGCACATTATCCCGTCCCAAGCCTATATTAAAATGGAAATGGTCTGTGAACTGGTTTTCAAGCCCCACACGATAGATCCATTGGTTCTTATCACTAGCGTCTTTTGTATTCCAAGCATCCAGCCGCAAATGAGCGAACTCCACTAGGCGCAGCTGCAAACCCGCCCCGATAGCCCTTCGCAAATACGTAGAAGAAAAGTCCTTACGATCATCTAAAATGTTCTGGGCCGTGACCCCTAAACTGAACCGACTTCCCCACCTGTACGCAAACCCCACACCCACATCAAAGTGAGTCTTTTTACCACTGACAGAACGCAATTCTGCTCGTGAATAATTAGCGATAAGTCCGATGGCCAAACTCTGAGACATGGCTTGCGCCACACCTAAGGTGAATAATTGGTCTCGGTAATCGTCATTTTTGATATTTGTATAGGTCAGAGCAGAGGCAATGGGAAAGACCTTAAACTCACGAATACTCAGATCAGCAATAGGATCCCAAGTCCCCATGGTGCTATCAAGCATCCCCGCACTGAACTGGCGCTGATCACCACCTAAGGAGTCATCCCCAGTCACATAAGATCCAAAAGCACTGAGTTGCGCCTTGGTGGCTAAAAGCGCAGGGTTGAGCACAAACACGTCTTCAATATTCCGAGCCGTCGCCGCAACCCCCGCACGCCCCACAGACAACATACGAGCCGTATTATAAGGCGTATCCCCCACACTCGCCGAAGCATAGGATGCACTCAAAAAACTCAAAGCAACTACTAAAAAAAGAAAGGGCTTTCGTAACTTCACCCCTAAATACTAAAACCGAAATCCCATTTCCGCACGAGCTGACGCAAAACTAATTGTCTTTTGTCTTTACTTAAAGCTTGAAGTCTCTTTTTAATTGTACATACTCAAAATGCTCAGACAGTGACGTTTGGCACAGTTTTGCGTTCGCAAAACAGCGCCAAGCCGAACTCGCATTTCGACCATATACAATTAAAAAGAGACTTCAAGCTTTAAGTAAAGACAAAAGACAATTAGTTCTTGTGGCAGATCGTGACATAGTGGGGGCAGACGAAGAGCGTTCCTAACCCACAACGTCCGTCATAAGTAATTCCAGTTACAGTATGCCCCCAACGTGGGCTACTGCGGTCTTCTTCATAGTAGTACGCGATTCTAAAGTTAGGGTTTTGCACGTTGCCCGTTTCTTGTTGCATGTCATAGCAGAAATCGGGGCCCTTCGGAACCACACATCCTGGTTTAATATAGGTGACACCACCCACCACAATGGGTCGGGGTAAAGTCACAAACCATGCGTCAGCAGGTAAAATATTACGAATTCTATCAAGTCTCATCCTCTCTTCATTATTTGAAGGGACAGGGTCTGGCCCCACTTCACAGACTTCATAGTTTTCCGCTTGTTCTGCCGCCGTAAGGTCATCATCAGGTGTAGGGTCAAAGGTTAAACGTTTTGCATCTTCAGGTCTAACAATCACAAAACGTTCATTACAGTTCCAAGATTCACCCACGATGCTTTGATTTTCTAAATTCACAACGTTACTGACTGTCATCACTCTCGCAGGAGAACTGAGCATTCTTCCATCATACTGTTGGAAGCGCACATCAAAGCCTCGTCCAAATACTGAAGTCAAAGCATTCGAGTCACCAGATGCTGTATTATAGGGCGAACGCACCCAACCATGGGGCTTACCCCCAGCCTGCTCTCCCACAGGAAGCGGGAAGGTGATTGTAATATAGTGAGAGTTTGCCAATAGACTTCTAATACCCGCTGCCGTACTTTCATTGGTGGCAAACTTTACCGACCCATCAAAATTTTTGTACACAAGCCCTGGAAGACCAGAGATATAATTCATGTAATTACCACTTCCCATGGCTAACATTCTTCTTACATAGTGCTCATTGCTAAAATAATTTTTGCCTTCAAAAAACATCAGTCTCGCATAAGCGTCTGTGATCCTCTCGCTTTGCTGAGGCGCTTGGTAATCCTGCAAATAATTTCTTTCACGTATTGACAATACAGCACCCGTCTCGGTGTTTCGCTCACTGATATGCAAAGCCCTCGCCTGTATATCTGTGTTGTACGCACTCAATTGCGATAAAACACTAGGTTTAATACGCACACCAGAGCCAGGAAAGAACGCTCCCGCTTTAATGGTAAACGCTCGCCCATCTGCATCGGCAAACCTTCCTGAACACGACATATAACCCATTTGGTCAATGGTCGTTTCAAAGGCAAAGGGCATATTCTGAAGTTCACCCTGAATCAGAGCATCAATAGACGGCATCTGCCTATTATTCAAATCACTACAATTCTGAAAAAGCAAAATCGTAGAGAAACCAAATAATAATGTCCAAAAGGTTTTTCTAATACTTCTTTTTGGAGAGACTCTTACCATTTATCACCTTTTTCACCTTATTATTTTATCGGCAAAATGGCGCAAACAGTATAGCAGAGCTGGACTTAGATGAAGTTTAAGTTAAAAATAACCCAAACCCTCGCCAAAATGTTGGAGTGTTTCAAATTGAACCAAATTCAGCCCCGTCGAAGGTACTATGAATTGGCCGTCAATGCGCCAATTTCAAAAACCTTCACTTATCATTACGACTCCGAACAGGTCTTATCACCTGGCCTTATGGTTAAGGCTCCGTTTGGATCACGTAAAGTGAACGCAGTGATTTTAAAAGAAGTTCCATCACAAGACATTGATTTTACCACAAAATCTATTGATGTAGACCTAGAGGCCCCAGTCATGCTTTCCACTCCCATGCTTCAATGGGGAAAGTGGCTGAGCGAATACTATGTGTATCCTTTAGGACAAGTGCTAAATCACTTTTTCCCCACGGTTAAAAGAAAAGAACGAGCACCCTCTGCTAAACCCTCCTCCACCGAGACACCTCTGAATCTTACAGATGAACAACAAACCGTATTTGATTCTATATACAAACAAATAAATTCATTTAATGTACATTTGGTTCACGGCATCACGGGCTCTGGAAAAACCGAGATTTACTTGCAGTTGATCGATAAGGTGATGGCTGAAGGCAAACAAGCGCTGGTGCTTGTACCAGAAATTTCTTTAACTCCTCAGCTTGAAGATCGTTTCAAAAGACGCTTTGGTGAATCGCAAGTGGCCGTCGTACATTCACAGATCACCCCACGCAAAAAAACAGACGCATGGTATGACATCTCTGAACATAATAAATCTATTTTAATTGGGGCGCGATCTGCACTTTTTTCTAATTTCAAAAATTTAGGCATCATCATTGTTGATGAAGAGCATGACTCCAGTTTCAAGCAGGACGAAAAACTAAAGTATAATGGAAAAGATGCCGCGATTATGCTCGCCAAATTGCTGAACCTTCCTATCATTTTAGGGTCTGCCACACCTTCACTAGAAAGCTGGAACCAAGCACTTGAAAAAAAGTTCCAACTTCATACCCTTAAGGATCGTGTCTTTAAACAGGCCATGCCCAAAGTGGAAATCCTTGATCTTAGACAGTCCGAAGCCTACCCTGGGCAAGAGTTTTGGTACACAAAAGCCTTACACGAGAAGATTACAAAACATCTTAATAACGATCATCAAGTCGCATTATTTTTAAATCGTCGCGGACTCGCTCAAACCATTCAGTGTCTAGATTGTGGCCAAAAATTAGACTGTCCCAATTGTGACATCAGTTTGACTCTACACCATAAACACGATCTGCTGTGCCACTACTGCGGTTATCATGAAAAAAAACCTCTTCGCTGTCCTCACTGTCAGTCTGAAAAACTTTTAGATTTAGGGTTGGGCACAGAAAAAGTACAAAACGTACTGCAAGAACTTTTTCCCGAAAAAAAGATTGTCCGCGCCGATAGAGACTCCATTGAAAATCGTGCTGACATGGAAGAATTTATCAAAACCGCCGAAGCCCACGAAGCCCACATTCTGATCGGAACACAAATGATTGCTAAGGGTTTGGACTTTCCCAAGCTGGCTTTTGTGGGAGTGATTCTTGCCGACGTGGGACTAAATATTCCTGACTTTCGCGCTAGCGAAAGAGTCTTTCAACTGATCACTCAAGTCAGTGGCCGTGCAGGACGACGCAAAGAGCTGGATGGAGAAGTCTTAGTTCAAAGCTTTTCTCCAGAGCACTCGGTCTTTAAGTGGGCGCAAGAAAGTTCCTTTGAAGGATTTTCCCAAGAAGAACTGACGGAAAGAAATTTGTTTTTATACCCTCCTTTTTCTAGACTCTCATGCTTACGAGTACAGACGGCAGAAAAAGAAACAGGGCTTCTTGCGTGTCAATGGGTTTCACAAAAAATCGAAGCCCTTAAACAAAAGCATCCTGAATATACAACCTTAGAAATTTTAGGCCCCACACCCGCACCCATTCAAAAAATTAAAAACCAATATCGCCACCTGTTCTTATTAAAATCCTCAAAACCGCTGTTGGCACAAAAACTTTTTGCTCAGTTGACACACACCTCTGATGGCTTACCCGCTAAAACAAAGTTATCTTTGGACGTTGACCCCTTAAACATGCTTTAATACGGCATAGTACAAGAGTTGAAACGTTGGCGCAGAATGCCCACAAACACGACTTTTATTTGAAGGGAGATCAGTTAAGATGGCAAAAATTAAGAAGAAGTATGATGCTGTTGTTTTTGGAGGTGGCTTTTCTGGATTGCTTGCCGCCCAAATTTTAAGAGCAAAAAATAAATCCTTCTTACTTGTTGAGCCCTCTGACAAATTGGGTGGACGTTTAACAGCGTGGACAGCTCAAGAAAACAAACTCCCCTCTAACCCTAATATCTTTGCCCTATCTAGTGAATTCGACCACCAACTCTTTGGTTGGTTAGAAAGCACCTTAGACACTCGCATTGTAGACGGCCAATTCAGTGCCCCTGCGTCCCATCTTAAAGATGGACAACTTAAACCCCTTACGGGTTTTGGTGACAAAAACTACGAGGCCCTTGAAGAGTACAATTCTTTTTGTCTTCAACCTGAAAAGGCCAATTTGACTCAACTTCCCCATATTTGGGTGGAACGCCTGATCTCTCAACTGCAAGAAGACGAATATGTTTTGCACTCTGAAATCACCTCTGTGCACGTCGAAGGCAAAAAAGCCCAAAGCCTGACCCTCAACGGAAAAACCAATATTGAATTTGAAGCTTTGATCTGGGCACAGCCTCCACAAAATATGCTTAATGTCGTGGGTGCTCAAAATCTAAGCCCTTCTGATGCCAAAAAGCTCAAACGGCCAACAAAGGTCTTTGATGCGATCATGCTCAATCTCAGCCATAAAGGTTACACCCATGACCGCCTCAAGCCTTCCGATAATCAAAGCAGTGCAACACATTCCCCTTTACTTGAAAACTGGCCCCTTAAGGCTCACCCCGAGGTTCTCTGCCTGTACGGCTCACAAGATGAATTTGAACCTGTGATTGGAACTATCTCTTCTGATTCGTCTTGCTGGATGACCCTAGTCCCCTCTGAACTTTCCCTAGATAACGAGTTTGTGGCCAAAGTGATTAAAAATATGAAAAAACAAATCAAAAGGCCTTTCCCTGATCTGTTTGAACAGGTCAGCACCGAAGAGAAGATCATTTTGAGCGAAAATGCCTACGGATATCTACCACTTAAAGAGAATGACCACGGCTACCTTAAGGACATCTCGAACTTGTTTTGTGTCTCCAGTCTCTGCTCTCCCGCTCAAGGACTGATGGGGGCCTTAGACAGAGCCATGAAGCTGGAAAATAATCTGTAAATCTTCTTGCCATCACCAGTCTAATTTGTTACCAAAATTTAAGCATTTTAAATGCAAAAACGCACCTTTAGAAGGCCTGGTGAACTTGCATAGGGCAGGTTTCATTTGTTTCTAAAGGGAGGATTAACCAGGAGGAAATATGGAAACTCAAACTAGCGCGCCAAGCGTGACTCTTAAAAGTATGCTCGATGCAGGCGTACACTTCGGACACCAAACTCAAAGATGGAACCCTAAAATGAAACCTTACGTGTTTACTGCACGTGGTGGGATTCACATCATTGATCTACAAAAATCTTTAGAGCTAGCAAAGGCTGCCGCTCAAGCTGTAGAAAAGATTGCGGCTCAAGGCGGAAAGATGATCTTTGTAGGCACAAAAAAACAAGCTATGGAACCCATCAAAGAAGCCGCTGCCCGTTCGGGTCAATATTATGTGACTAAACGTTGGTTGGGTGGAATGCTCACAAACTTTTCTACAATCAAAAACAGTATTGATCGCATGAGAAAGATCGAAAAAATGAAAGAGACTGGCGAGATCTCTTACTTCTCGAAAAAAGAACAAGCTAAAATCGAAAAAGAATATGTACGCCTTGTGGATTTTTTAGATGGTATTCGTGACATGAAAGAATCTCCATCTTGCATGTTCGTTGTAGACATCACTAAAGAACACATCGCTGTTGCTGAAGCTAAGAAACTGGGAATCCCCATTGTTGCTATTGCCGATACAAACTCTGATCCTGAAGCCATCGACTATCCTATCCCAGGAAACGACGACGCCATCAGATCTATTAAACTTTTCTGTGACCTTATGAGTGATTCTTTCATGAAAGGCGCAAAAGAATGGGAAAAAACAGCTAGCTTAAGAAAAGATAAAGAAGAAGCTGTGGCTCAAGCTGTAGAAGTAAAAGTAGAAACTAAAGAAGAACCTAAGGCTGCTGCTGCGGGTGGACCTTCTGTGGTTAAAGTTTCTAAACGTAAGCTAGTGGCTGCGGGTACAGCTGATGAAGTTGAAATCGAAGAAGAAGTTTCACGCGGTGAAACTAACGAATTCGTAAACAACAATAATGATGACAATGCTGAGTAACTCTCGGCATTGAGTTAAATTCAATTTCGTAAACTTAAATTTTGAGAGGATATTAAAATGTCTATTACCGCATCTGATGTAAAAAACTTAAGAGAAATGACTGGCGCAGGAATGCTTGATTGCAAAAAAGCACTAGAAGAAAACGGCGGAAATCAAGAAGCTGCCATCGAGTGGTTAAGAAAAAAAGGGCTTTCTAAAGCCGCAAAAAAAGCAGACCGTTCTGCAACAGAAGGTTTAGTGCAATCCTACATTCACGGCGAAGGACGCATTGGTGTTCTTATCGAAGTGAACTCTGAAACGGACTTTGTTGCCCGTAACGAAGACTTCAAAGCCTTTGTGAGCGACATTTGTATGCACATTGCCGCTATTGGACCTCAATATGTAAAACAAGATGAGATCGAGGCCTCTGTCATTCAAAAAGAAAAAGACATCCTAAAAGCCAAGGCACTTGAAGAAGGCAAAAAACCTGAATTCATCGAAAAGATTCTTGAAGGACAAATCAAAAAATGGGCTGCTGAAATTTGCTTGATGGATCAGAAATTTGTAAAAAACCAAGACATCACAGTAGAGCAACACCTTACCAATACAATTGCTCGTATCGGTGAAAACTTAGTTATCCGTCGTTTTGTGCGCTATGAATTGGGTGAAGGTTTAGAGAAAAAAGTCTCTAACTTTGCGGAGGAAGTGGCCGCAGCTCAACTGAATTCATAGTTTCAAGCTATGGACACCAAAAGCCAAACACAAGTTTGGCTTTTTTTCTGTCTTTTCACTTTGTGACCTTCTGGTGTTTGCAAACAAAGGCAGGCGACTCAAACAAAAACTCGAACAAGAGAACAGTTTAAGTACAACTCAAAATTAAAACTTCTTAGCAAATGGTGACAATTATGGCTGCAAATAAAATTAAATATAAACGAATTCTGTTAAAACTTTCTGGCGAAGCTCTTGCTGGTGATCAAAAATTCGGAATCAACACAGACATCTTAACAAAAATGGCTGAAGACATTCAAGAGGCCATCAGTCTCGGTGTCGAAATCGGAATTGTCATCGGCGGAGGAAATATCTTCCGTGGAGTTGCCGCTTCCGCAAAGGGCATGGATAGAGCCAGCTCTGATTATATGGGAATGCTGGCCACATGTATCAATGCCCTCGCCTTACAGGACGCTTTAGAAAAAGCGGGAGTTGACACGCGCGTTCAATCCGCCATCAAAATGGACGAAATTGCAGAATCTTATATTCGCCGTCGTGCAATCAGGCACCTAGAAAAGCAACGCGTGGTCATCTTTGCCGCAGGTACTGGAAACCCTTATTTTACCACCGACACCGCCGCATCTTTAAGAGCTATGGAAATCGACGCTGAGGTTCTTTTAAAAGCCACAAAGGTCAACGGTATCTACGATAAAGACCCTGAGCTTCATAAAGACGCCGTTATGTTTAATGAGATCAGCTATATTGATGTGTTAAACAAAGGACTTAAGGTTATGGATGCCACTGCTGTCAGTCTCTGTATGGACAACAGCCTGCCCATGATCACTTTTAATTTATTTGAAAAGGGCAGCATTGCCCGCGTGATAAAAGGTGATAAGATTGGAACTCTTATCAACTAAAGAGAGCTAGGAGAGGAAACACAATGGAACACAGTACAGTAAAGGCTAATGCCGAAAAATCAATGCAACAAGCCCTTCATGCACTTACCGATGAACTGCAAAAAGTTCGCACGGGCCGAGCCAATGTGAGTATGTTAGATGGCGTACGCGTGATCTACTACGGAAACCCCAGTCCATTAAATCAAGTGGCAAGTGTCTCTTGCCCTGATGCAAAGTCATTTCTTATTGCTCCTTGGGAAGTGAGCATTCTAAAAGATATCGAAGGTGCACTGATCAAAGCTAATTTGGGTATGGCTCCTCAAAATGACGGCAAAGTCATTCGTCTTAAAGTGCCCGAACTTACAGAAGAGCGCAGAAAAGACCTTGTAAAAAGTGTCAAAAAGATCGCTGAAGATGCTCGAGTAGCCATTCGTATGGGCCGTCGTGACGCCAATGAGGCTTATAAAAAAGCTTTAAAAGACAAAGCCATCAGTGAAGATGAACAAAAAAAATACTCCGATGAAATTCAGACTCTTACCGATAACTTTATTAAAAAAGTGGATGAAGTTGCTGCCCAAAAAGAAGCCGATCTTCTGAAAGTTTAATATGAACGGTGACTCTCCCTCATTTCATTTAACCCCTAACCTTAAGCACGTTGCGATCATTATGGATGGCAACGGCAGATGGGCTACGGAACGAGGTCTAAATAGATTTAAGGGACACGTTAAGGGAACTGAAATCGCTGAATTGATCATTGAAGAATGTGTACGCTGCCAAGTCCCCTACCTTACCATGTTTGCTTTTAGTACAGAGAATTGGTCTCGCCCAAAACGTGAAGTAGATTTTTTATTTGCTTTGCTAGAAAAGCACCTCAACGAAAAAGGTAACAAGCTGGTAGAAAAAAATATTCGAGTGGAGACTATCGGTGATATCTCTAGGCTTCCTGCATCCTTACAAAGAAGCATTCAAAAACTTAAAGAGAAAAGTCAGCCTAACACGGGTTTAACTTTGATCTTTGGCCTTAACTATGGTGGTCGTAACGAAATCGTGCGAAGCATCTTAAAGGTTTTAAATTCTCCTGTTTTAGCTGAAGAACTCAAAACCACTCTCGATGAAAAACGTTTTAGTGAACTGCTCGATACAGCCTCGTGGCCTGATCCTGATTTGATTATCCGAACAAGCGGAGAAGAAAGAATTTCTAACTTTATGATCTGGCAGATGGCCTACAGCGAATTTTACTTCTCAAAACTCTTATGGCCTGATTTTACAATTGAAGAACTGCATCGTGCATTTCAGGTTTATACCCAGAGACAACGTCGATTTGGACAGGTGCAAGACGTTGCTACAACCGCTACAGACATGGATGCTCCTTTATGACCAACTTCCTTTTACGGGCCTTTTCCGCACTGATCGCGCTGATCGTACTTGTAACCACATTATCTCTATTTGGTCTTAATGGAGCCATTGTTTTAATCACACTGGTTGCCCCTATCATCGCCTCAGAAATCTCTGGTTTATTTTCGACCAGCAAAGTTCAAGCAGCCAGCTTTGCACTGCTTTCTGCTACAAGTTTACTGCTCCATTTTTTTTACTCAGAGTTTTTTAATAGTTATCTTATTTTCTTTTTAGCCTTTGCTTTAGTACCATGGATTAACCGAAATAAATCCATTACAGAAAGCTATCAAACACTGACGGCCTTATTCTATGCCTGTTTTTATAGTTTCATTGCTCCTGTTTATATTTTCTCGATCATGAGTTTTGGCGAAGAGACCTATTTCAAAGAATTTTATTTTTTGATCCTTTTAGTTTTTGGCGCAGACACGGTGGCTTATCTATGCGGTAAGACCTTGGGAAGACGCTTTTTTCAAGCCAAGTTCCAACCCTTGATCAGCCCCTCTAAAACCCTTGAAGGCCTTGTAGGTGCACTGATTTGGCCTTTCTTACTGTGTGGTGTACTGCAATACTTTGATCTTGCCCAATTCCCGCTTATTGTATGGGGAATTTTAGCCCTCACTAACTTTGTCGCCATCAGTGGTGACCTTGTCGTCTCTTTGATGAAACGTAACTTCAATAAAAAAGACACCAGCCAGCTGATGCCTGGACATGGTGGTCTGTTAGACCGCACGGACAGCCTTTTACTGAGTGCCCCATTTTTTTATTGGAGCCTATCTTACTGGTCCTTTTAGTCTTAAGTCTCATCTTGTACCCTTTGCGAGCCAAAGAGCTACATCTTTTTGCCAGAAACTGTTAAATTAAAGATATGGAATACATCTTATACTTGTTAAATACTTTTGGTCCCTTTTGTTTATTGTTAGGCTTTTTGATTTTTTTTCATGAGCTGGGTCACTTCGCGGTAGCTCGCTACTTTGGCGTTCGTGTTGAAGTCTTCTCGATTGGCTTTGGAAAGACTCTTTTAAAGTTCAAACGTGGAGATACAGAATATCGTCTTGCTCTCTTCCCCCTTGGTGGATTTGTGAAGATGTATGGGGATAATCCTACTGCTGAAGTTCCTGAAACGGAAAAAAAATACTCTTTTATCCATCAACCTGTTTGGCCGCGCATTGCGATTGTCCTTGCTGGACCCATTGCTAATCTTATTTTAGCTTTTGTGATTTTCTTTGTGATCGGTTTATCTGGTGAGACTCAAGTGGCTTCTACACTTGGAGACATCAAACCTGATTCTGTAGCTTACAATTCAGGACTGCGCTCTGGCGACCAGGTGCTTAAGGTCAATCAACAAGAGGTCAAATCTTTTGAGCAACTTGAAAATGAAATTGCCAAGTACCCAAATCAAGATGTCACTCTGACAGTGCTGCGTGACTCTGTGGAAATGACAGCCACGGCCCCCACCTCCATGCAAGAGAACCCCAATATTTTAAGCACCAAAAGCCAGATTCCTCAGATCGAAGGTCTGACTATGTATTCTGCCGCTTCCAATATCAGCTTTGATAAAAATTCGTTGTGGGCACAAGCAGGACTTAGGCCTTTGGATAAAGTGGAGTCCATCAACGGAATAGAAACTCCCACTCTACGTGACCTACACAAAGTCTTGGGCCAATTGAATGAAGGCGAAGCCATGACCATTGTGGCCTCACGTATCAGTAATAATTTTGAAGCCCCTCACGAAACACAAGACCCTGCACCGAAAGTGACTGAGGCACCAGCAAGTAAAAATGCGGCCAACACACCTGTAAAGGTCACTGCCCAAGCCACTTACAATAAAGAGCTGAGTAAACTGGACGACACAGAACTTTACTTAGGACATATTCAACCTAACTCGCCTGCAGAAAAAGCTGGACTGAGAGTGGGTGATAAAATTCTACAAATCAATGACACTCCTATAGCAAAGTGGGACTCGCTTTTAAACTTAGTGAAAAACTATGATGAATCCCAAGGTGAGCTTAAAGTGACATTTCTACGGAACTTTGAAGAGCAAGAAATCAAAGTGGTTCCTCTTATGAAGTCTATGATGAATGCCAAAGCTCAAGAAGAACGACGCCCTATCATTGGTATTGTGCCAGGACTTTTCCTACAACTTCCCGCACAAGTCAGTGTTCCTGCTGGTGGGGTTTTGGCCTCTCTACGTTACTCTGGGGCCCAAACCAACAAATGGACTGTCTGGACCATTAACAGTATCAAAAAAGTGATTTTTGGAGAGGTCTCGCATAAAAATTTAGGTGGCCTTTTCACCATTGGACAAGTGGCAAGTCAAAGCTTTAAAGTGGGCTGGACTTATTTCCTACAGATGATGGGCATTATTTCTATTAACTTATTTTTGCTTAACCTTATTCCCATCCCTGTACTTGATGGTGGACACCTGCTTTTCTTCTCTATTGAAGCCTTGCGCGGAAAACCTGTTAGTCCACAAAAAATGGAAATTGCGTTCTTATTTGGTTTTGTAGTTTTAGCCTCACTGATGGGATTTACTTTATTTAACGACATCCAACGCATCTTCTTCTCGGGGTGGTAATGTGCACCTACTCTGCATTGAAACCAGTACCACTCAAGGGGAAATCGCCCTTTTTCATAACCAAAACCTTATCGCCCTAAGTACTTGGGATAAGGAATACACACACAGCGAAATCCTCACCGTAAAATATCAAGAGCTGCTAGCACAAAATCATTTTGAGCCCCAACTCTTAACAGATATTTTGGTGTCTTATGGGCCAGGAAGCTTTACTGGTCTACGTGTAGGTTTAAACTTTGCTAAAAGTCTAGGATACAGTTATCAACTCCCCATTTACTTAAGCCCTAGTTTTAGAGGCGTGCTGGCTCCTAAAACCTTACACCTACTTCAACAGGTTCTAATACTTCGTCCTGCTCTACAAAATAGATTTTATGTAGCCCAATACTTTTTAGACACATCCCATACTATTGTTGAGAAAGTGTTGCCAGAGACTCTCACCCTCGCTCAGATCGAGGAGAGGTTTAAAGATGTTGAAAGATTAAACGTACAAGGTCCTAGACAGCTTGTCACAGCAACTGCGTGGTCAGAAGGGTTTGCCCAAAAGGTGAATTTTGTATCTGAGCCCGAAAGATTTAATTATTGTCTAAATCATTTACACTACTTTACTCATGAAAAGGATCTCATCAAATTAGAAAAAAGTGACTGGAAGAATGCTTATCCACTTTATATTCGAGCCTCAGAAGCCGAAGAGAAGATGAAATTAGGCGACTTAAAAGTACATAAAAAAAGGACACTATGAGTATTCTTCTACCCTTTAAAAAAATGAGAGATCGAGCAAAAGACAGTGATACAGAGTTTTATGCCTTCGGTGGCGGTAAAGGAGGGATTGGAAAAACCTTCTTAAGTTCAAATTTTTCTATTTATTTAGCAAAAAAAGGGCGAAAAACTTTACTCGTGGACTTAGACTTGGGTGGTGCGAATGCTCATACCTATTTAGGCGTTCAACCTCATGGACACAATCTGAAGGATTTCCTTCGTGGTAGAGTAAATACAATTCAAGACGTCATCGCTCCTACTAATACTCCTAATCTGTATTTGATCAAAGGCTTGGATGATTGGACTTCTGAATTTAAAATCAGTGAAGAAGAAATACAAAACTTAATTACTGCTTTAAAATCTTGTGATTTTGATGACATTATTTTTGACCTTGCAGCAGGAACTCATAATGAAACTATTGAGTTCTTTTTAGCCAGCGACAAAAAAGTTGTTGTCACAACGCCTGAACCCACAAGTATAGAAAACTCTTATCAGTTTTTAAAACGAGCTTTTCATAAGCAACTAATGAAAGCCAGCCAAGAGTTAAATTGCCATGATGAAATCGCCAAACTTCTTTTACATAAAGAAAGATTTAACTTAAAAACTCCTGCTCAACTTCTTTATTTTCTAGAAGAAAGAGAACCCAATATTGGTCGTGCATTAAAAAAGAAAATCAGAGAGATCAGTCCACAAATTTTAGTTAATCAAGCAAGATCACATCAAGATCAAATGCTTCCTGAATCTATACAAAAAATCTGTGCACAATACTTTGATATGAAATGTGTGGCTCTAGGTTCTGTGAATTATGAGAGTGCGATCTGGCAGTCCTTACGCGCCCTCAAGCCGTTCCAAATCGAACAATTTAAGTCTAACACTTCAAATGAATTAGTACGAGTTTACGATAACCTTTTTGACGACAAACTATTGCGCAACCTCACTAGAATAGCTATATAATAGTTTATGAATTCTCTATTTGAGGGCAAAACTCTTTACGACATCCTAGAGGTATCTCTCGACGCGTCCCCGCACGAGATCAGAGTGGCCTATGAAAAAGCCAAAATGGCCTATAGCCCTTCCAGCCCAGCCCTCTATACCATCTTTTCAGAAGAAGAAACACAAGAGCTCAATCGGCTTTTAGAGATGGCCTACAATGTTCTCAGTCATCCTGGGCGACGTTTAGAATATGACAAGACCATAGAAAAAAAACGCCCCAAAACAACAGACGTATCTACCACTGCTGATGAATCTTCAACACCAGAAACGTCTTCTGCATCCAAATCTTCTGACGATTCTACTCGCCATTCTGTTTTTGGCAGTTATGTCTATGACGAAGATTTTGAAGCCAAGATTTTAAATGCCACAGAAATTGATGGATCATTTCTGCAAAAAATTCGCCACTATAAAAATATCACTCTCGATCAACTGAGCGAAAAATCAAAGATAAGCAAAACCTATATTCTGGCCATAGAATCACACGATTTCGATTCCTTACCTGCCAAGGTTTTTGTAAGAGGTTTTGTGGTCCAGCTGGCCAAGCTTTTAGAATTGGACGAGCAAAAAGTTGCCAATATGTATATGAAACACTATACAGAGTAAAATGAGCCCAAACGTCCCAAACCCTATCATCATCCAAGCTCAAGGCCTTACCAAGCCCCTGCGCTTAGACATTTTTCTCAGTCAACATTTAGAAAGTACTTCACGAAGTCTAGCTGGAAAAATCATTACCAATTCTTTTTGTGAACTTAACGGAAAGATTGTCACTCGAAGCTCCACCCTAGTGAACAATGAAGATACGATTAAAATTTTTATTCCTCAAACGCAAAAAACAACCCTAGAACCACAAAATCTTCCTTTAAATATTGTTTACGAGGATGAGGATCTAATTGTGATCAACAAAGATTTCGGCATGGTGGTTCATCCCAGTAATGGTCATCCCGATCGCACTTTAGTAAATGCCCTTTTGTATCATTGTAAAAGTCTCTCGATGGGTTTTCACGAACACAGACCTGGCATAGTTCATAGATTGGATAAAGAAACTGGGGGTTTGATTGTTGTAGCTAAAAATCAACCCACACATATTCATTTGGCTGAGCAATTTAAAAACAAAACTGCTGGTCGAATCTATAAGGCCTTCACTTTTAATAAATTTAAACTAAATTCTGGCACGATAGAAACTCACCTTACAAGACATCCTAAAAATCGTATGAAGTTCTCTTCAAGTCACAACCCCAAAGTAGGAAAATTTGCACGAACACATTACGAGGTGCTGATTAACGGCCCTGTCTCTTTGGTGAAACTTCAGCTTGATACTGGACGGACCCATCAAATCCGTGTGCATCTTTCTGAAATGGGAAATCCCATTATTCACGACGACATTTACGCCTCAGAAAATATGATCAATAATATTCAAGACCCTAGATTAAAGTCTAATATTAAAAAAATCAGTAACATGCTTTTATTTGCAGAAGAACTTCGCTTTGTTCATCCTAAAACTAAAAAAGACTTAAGCTTTAAGGTTCCACTACCCTTAAGCTTTGAAAACTTGATAAACTTTCTGAATGAACAGAATCACGCAGTTTGATGCCTTTTATTTTTCAAATGCCGACACTCAAATGGGACATCTTCTAGAAATCAACGGTTATTCTATTATATTTGGAAATAAACACTTTAATTTCGATCAATTGCTGGACTATGTGAGCACCAATCAACTTCATACTTCGTTTATGAATCAACAACATACTGACATTATTTTATCCACACCCTTAAATGACAGTATTGTTTGCGACGGTCTACAAACAGCTAACATCTCTGAAGCTTTGGTTGTACGTACTGCGGACTGTTTGCCTCTTGTTGCCATTAGCAACACTGACATTGCTATTTTACACTGCGGTCGTAAAGGACTACTTGGCGGTATCCTTGATCAATTATATTCAAAGTCTTTACAGACCCCCTATCATAGCTTTTATATCGGACCGCATATTCATGCTCAGAGCTACGAAATTGGTTCCACATTATTTCAAGAGATTCAACAGAGTTATCCCCAATCTCAAGCATTACAAGTTTTAAATGACCGACATTGCTTTTGTCTAAGCACTTTTGCTCGTGAGCAACTCCAGGCTCACTTTCCTCTAGCCCAGATTTTTGAATTAAAAATCGACACTTTTACAGACCAGAACTACAATAGCTATAGAAGGGATCAACAAACACAAGAACGCAACTTAAGTCTGGTTTGGAAAAAGGGATAGGAATGAAACTCAGCTCTATTGTGGCATCAACGTTACTCACTGCTCTAGCCATCTTTATGTATCTAAATCCAAAAGCCCGATCGTTCATCAACGAATGGGGAGGAGCATCTCAGAGAACTATTTTGGCTTCCATAGAAACAACCACATTAAGAGGACCACACCCTTTTAAAATTTTAAAAATCAAAGAAGGACCCGAACTGTGGTTAGAAGTTTATTTTCTGATTACTGATGAGGAGGGAGTTCCTCAAAACGAACTGCATAAAAAACTAAATTTGCGTGGGGCTTTTGACGGTCATATTTTAATTCAGGAACGCGCCTCAAACCTGGCTATTGCCAATATCGATTCTGATCGAGATTTGGAAATTCTGGCTCCCACCTACGACCGCTCTATGAGTCCTATTTTAAATATCTATAAGTATGACCCTATTTTAGAAGAGTTCAAATTATTAGACCCGTCACAAAATCCCGTATTCTAATCCTCTGACTTTTCTTCTACTTTTTTGACTTTGCTGATTTGAATTCGAGCATAGATTTTTGGATCTGACTGAGCTTCAATTTGTAGAAATATTTTGCGTGGCTTTTCGTTTAACGCCAAAAGCTTTTTGTGTTTTCTTTCTTCACGCTTTAAATACTTATCATACTCACGTGTGACATCTACATACCCTACGCCCATAACACGATCCAAAAATCTAGATTTGATATAAAGATCTCTGAACTCTTCATAGCTTTTAGGTTCAAACACATCGTTGATCTTAGCAGGCTTAGCAGACATGATGACCATCGTCTCAACATAATCACGATCATCACTGGCAGGACTTGCGCTCTCGTCTAACTCGGCTTTGAAAACCAATCCTTCACTCAGTTTGGGACTATATTCAATAGCATATTTGGCTGCCTGAATGGTCTTCCATGTCTTATCTGCATTCAATTGAACTTTAATAGGCAATGTGACTTCGTGCTTACCTTCCGACCCAAATTCAAGCCCACGAGCACAGTCTTTAATAAAGGTCTTTTGGGCAAAAGTATCGTTTAAAAATACGTGACCCTGTACACCTAAAGCCTGAGGACTTTCAAGATCGGATTCTGATTCTCTGTAATAAACCAAAACCTGTTCAGCGGCGTACTCCCCAGCCTCAATTTCCGCAACCACTTCATACTCTTCAGGATCAATATCATTTGTAATAGGATTTTTATATGGTTGATCTGGGCGTCCACAGAACCCTCGAGTACTTGGATTCCCCGTAAAACTAGGCGTACCACTGTCACTAGTGCAAGCCGTCACTAGTCCCATAATCGTCATTATTAGTGCTATTTTTTTCATATTACGTCCTAAAAAAATGGTCATTTTTTTATACCAAAAAATGACCTTACAAACAGCTATTATTTTTGTTTTTGCTATTTTTACTCTTTACGCGCAGCTTTATTGAGGCTATCGCATTGGTCTTTTACAGCAGAATTCAAAGAACCGTATTCGTCTTTCCAAATTTCGCCAATATAATCCCATTTCAGCTCCTTAGAACCAAAGGCTTTAAAGGCTGTTTCTTTGCTTTCCTTGTCCTCAATTTTACCGCCAGCTAGTCTAAATCTGATGTTGTTTCCCGATCTCGAATAGATTTCAAAACGGATCAACTCAGCTTGATCAAGCTTTTCCTTTAAAGATGCTAGAGCATTATCCACTTTCACATTTAAAATTTGAGCAGCATTGACCTCAAGTTTGCTTTGTAGATTTTGTAGACTTTTAACTTTACTGGCTAATTTTTCAACCTGCCAGTTCACGCCTTTACTCAAAGAAGTGATAGAGCTTTTTAACCCTTCGTACTCTTTTTGAGCTTCGGCAAGTTCAGCAGTCTTTTTTGCAAGTTGCTTTTCAGCACGTTTTTTACCTTTAAGGTTTGCAATATCAGACTTTAATTTTGCAATCCTATCAATGTTTGAAATTCTGTAGTCTTCATGTTTACTTACTGTTTTAACGATTTGATTTTCAAGATTTTTCTGACTTTCGATTTCATCAATCAAATTGTTAATAGATTCTTGAACATGGATAAAGTCGATATCAATAGCTGCATATCGCAAGAGCGGAACAGGAACTCCACCCACATAAGTATCAAGTTTAGAACCAATGCTTTGGACCAATAGATTATAATAGTTTGGTTTTTTTCTATGAGCTACAATAGATTCTTCGTATAGTTTCTTATAGAAGGTTTCAATAATTTTTAAAGCATCGTTAGCATCTGAAAAATAACACAGATTCAAAAACGCAATAGATCGAATGATGTAAGTGTCTGGCTTCCATGCTGCTCTATTTGTATTTTGATCCACAAAGTACATATTACCCAAAGTCTCAGAATAATTTTTGCTTGCCAACTGGTTCCAACCTAATTCCATAAGGTTTTCATACCAAATAGGACTTTGAGGACTGATCTTTTTATATTGTTCCTCGGCCTTTTTATAATCTTTTTTAGTCAAATACATTTTACCAAGAGTCGAAGACACCACGTCTGTCAATAACTGCTCTTTGCTGTTTTTAACTTTCAGTTTAGATAATCTCTCTTGAGCCTGTAAGAATAATCTTTCTGCCTCTTTATGATTTTTAGCGTTTAGATAGGCTACACCTCTAAAATAAAGAATCTCATTATATTTGGCATGTTTTGCTGGAAAGTCTTTCGTGAAGCTTAGAACTTCAGAATACTTTTCTTTTCGGTTTAAACCTAAAGCTCTCCAATAAATAAAATCACCTTGGGTTTTTGAGGATAAACTTTTAGGTTTGATTCTTGATAGAAAGCTTTCAACCACAGATTCATAACCTGATGGCAAATTCGCCAATAGATACTCTAGTGCCGCCGAATCGTTTTCAGCCAACTTTGTCAACAAAGGCAAAGATTCTGAATACAACTTGTGTTTATGAAAACACTCTGCTGTTTTCAGGTCTCCTCTTTGAGTTGCTCTGAAGCTTACAATGCGATCAATACATTCTGCTTTAGAAACATTTGAGGTAAGCAATAAAAGTACAAATACTTTTAAAAATTTCACGTTCGACTCCTAGAGTTTACAACATTACTGTTGCGCCGATTCCCAACATAGTATCGTTAATCCAACGATCCTTAACTTTACTTCCTGTATCATATTCCACAACTTCTGAATTGTACCAACGATTTGTAAAATCAAATCTTACAGACCAGTGCTTATTCAAATAAAAGATTTGAGACAAGCCTACACCAAACGTCAAAGCTGACTGAGTTGGACTGCCTGTATCTCTGGCTTGTTCATAGGTCGTTTGTCCTAAATGTCCTGATAAAATTAAATCGAAATATAGGATTTTATAACCTAATAAACTCATCTTCGCATAGATCGGAGAATAGTTAATTGAAGCACCCATATAAGACTTAGTCTTACCTCTATTAAGAGTGGCTGCTCCGCTTGAAAGATCTTCTAACTCTTTAATCAAATCATTGTTTTGTAAAGAAGATGTAGAGTAATGTCCTTCAATACCCCATTTCTCAGTAAAGTAATATCCTAGAGATAGTGTACCAAAATAACCATCATGTTGAGGGTTATTGACATGAATCCCACCTGTTGCTGAAAGCATAGGTCTGCCTTCTTTAACGAAATATCTTTTTTGAATTAAAGCATATTTCTTTTCTTGAGGGGTCCAATAGTCTTCTACCAATTGTCGGGTATTTATTCTTTTACTTTGGGCAAAAGCAGTTGTAGTTTGAACACTCAAACTTACTGCTCCAAGAATAATTGCCATCCATAGCTTTTTCATCACTCGCTCCTTCAAATTCTTATCAAGTCGATTTTAAAATAAATGGGTAATTTACGTTCACAACCGTTCCACCCACTGGTTTAGGGAACTGCCAATTTTTAATAGAGTTACGAATACATTGATCCAAAATACCATCAGCTAATGAATTTCTTGCGGCTTTCACATTTTGAACTCTACCGTTCGCACCAATTGAAAATTGAGCTTCAAATACACCAGACAAATTAGGTCTGGCATTCAAACGTCTTTCGTAACAGTAGTTAATATCACCTAAGTTACGTCTGATGATTCTTTCGATTACTGAACGATCCAAACCGCCAGCAACAATGATCTCTTCACTTAGACCATCTACATAACCTTTACTTGTTTTACCTTGTGACAATGAAGCACCTGTACCACCACCACGAGCGGCTCCGCCCAATGACAATGTACCTACTCCACCTACTTTATAAGAACCAATACCATGCGTACCTGATCCGCTGCCACCAATACCGCTGCCACCTTCTTTTCCTGTTGGGCTTCCTTTTCTTAAAGAAGCAAAGTCTCCACCAGTACCTTTTTCATAAAGGTTGTTGGCTTTTTTGGTAGATGAGGCATTGAAACCAATAGAACCACTCAGCCCAGAAAGTTTACTTAACTTAGACTGTGTTGCATCTGCTTGACCGTAGTGGCCTTTAGCGCCTGTACGACCTTGAGTGATTTTCATTTTATTTGAATTTACACCTTCAACAGCAACTTTAGTACCTTTAGCACCACCACCACTGCTCTTGGTCTTTTTCTTTTCTGCAATCGCCTTTTTCGGTTGTCCTTGTTCTACTTTTTTAGATTTTTCAAAAGCTTTTACCGTTTTTGCTACAGCTTTCTTTTTAGAAACAGGCGTTTCAGATGGTTTAACAACTTTTGGTTTTTCTTTGAAGATCAACTCACGTTTTTCTTCTAAAAGATTCTCATCAATTTTAACTACATCAAAGTTTTTATCCTTATTAAAGAAATGCTGGAATAATTTATGAGCATAAAAAATTCCTAAGGTTAAAAGGATCACACCAGCATAAGCCATTGCAACTTTTTTAATAAGATCTTTTTCATATAAACTAAAAGCAACTGGTTTCTTTAAATCTGAATCATTTGGAACTTCAACAGTTTTTACAAAAACACTATAGCCTTTAGGCGTTGAGTGTATCTTCTCCCAGTCTTTTCCCTCTGGTCTACTGATCTTAAGCTTTGTTTGGGCAAATTTATAAGTTTGCTTTCTTTTATTGGGCAAAAGATCAGACTCAATATATCCACCTTTTGCATCCAAAACCTTCACTTGGATCTTTCTGACTGTCCCTTTATCTACTGTCAATGGAGCAACGTTCAATATTGGTGGCTCAGAAATCATAATGCTTACACTGTCTGAAACCTTGATCTTTTTATCTGTAGACAAAACTCTTTTCTTTGCATTAACCCACAAATCCCATGTTTGCTTATCTTGATTAAAACTAAAATCTACGCCAAAAAAACCATTGCTAACTTTTGAGTTTTGACCAACAGCAATTGCAGACTCAGTATTGGGAGTTAAAATTTGAGTCGTGTATAACGCATCTTTTTTAAAATACTTTACGACTAAAATAGGGTTTTTCATAAGGATCTCCCAACGTACTTAGACAGTTTATTTACTTTTTTTAATACCTTTACTTCTTTATCAAAAATGTAATCAAAAGTTTGTGGGTGTTCTTCGTTCATGATTGAACCCGATGGGTCAAATCCTTCACCCATCAACTCAGATCCTGTAAATTTATGATCTTGAGACTTTCGGTATTTATAGACTTTTTTTGCTGCAAAAGCCTCAGCGCAAAATAGCTGAAGGCTAAGCAATATCACTAACGTTCTAATCATTGTCCACCTCTAACTGCGACTCTCTGAGCATCATAGAATTCATCAAATTCTTTTCTGATCTTTTTAAGTTCGCTGTTATACTTTCTCTTTAAACTTCTATCTTTTGTTATCAAATTTAATGCCATTTCATAAGATTCATAAAACGACGTCTTTGTTGTCATTTTTATGTTTCTTAGTTCTCTTTCGATGGCTAATTTTAAATCTGGCTTATCGTTCACATTGACTTGGTTTAAAACCACTCCAAGGTCCAAATATACACGAGCTAGCTTTAAATACGCTCTGAGAGAGCTTTCTGCGTGATTGAATCCCAAGACGGCTTGTAGTCTTTGATTCACAGGTGTCACTCTAGCCATAACACTTTCAAGATATTTCACGGCTTGATCAAAATTCAAAGTCCCAGCTGGGGCTGTAATTTTTAGCTGTTTAACATCCATTTCTGCGACAAAAATTGACGCTTTAGCTTTTGATTCCGCAAGAGCTTGTTTGGAATTTAGCACTTCATTAAATTTTGCACGCGCCGCTTTCACGTTATTGGCACCTAGATATTCTATACCTACACGAATAAAGGCTTCAGATTTAAATGGCTCTTTTCCTGTCTGCAACACTCTGAGTGAAGCCTGTTTAAAACCAGAACGGCCTTTATCCACATGGTCAAAAAGGTACTGATGAACAGTTTCATTCAACTTACCACTGGTCTCTTTAACTAAAGAGTAAAACAGTGTCTCTGGTTCTTTCTCTTTCTTAGATAAAACTTGCACTTTGGCTCTAGCAAACTTCCACTCTTGCTTTGCTACGCCCTGAGTATTTTGCTCCAAAAGAAGTGCTGTTTTTTCCATATTTGTTAAATCTTTAGATTTTTCATAAAGCTTAAAGGCTTGTTCAAGACCTGGGATTGCATTCTTATGGTTTGAATTTGTTCTGTAAAAATCCACGTACGCATTTGCTGCGGCCTTATATTTTTTGCCTTTCTCTAAAGCCATTGGGATGTTCCATTTAGCTTCAACAAGATTTTTCTTTAAAACTGATTTCTTTAAGTAATTACTATAGTGCTCAACAGCTTTTGTATGGTTTCTTTTTGATTCCTCAATCTGTGCCATAGAAAAAAATGATTTATCATACACATCCGCTAACATATTTCTTCTGTTAGCATTGTTTGTTTTAGGTATTACTTTTTCTAAATACGCATTGATAGCTTCAAAATTCTTTTCTTTATTGTAGATATCTACAACAAAATCTTGAGCTTCTTGCCCTTTGATAGATGACGCATACTTTTCACCTAGCTCTAAAAATACCTCTAGAGCGATTTTTTTACTTCCATGTACATTTTCAACACGTGCATACTTATAAAGGATGTCAATCATGTGTTGTCCTGTTGGAAATCTCTTTCTATACTTTCCGACCAACACGCGTTGTCTCTCTACTTGATCAGACTTCCATTTTTGCTTCACAATAGATTGTTCCAACGTATATAAAGAGGAATACATTAAATCATGAGCCAAACCTGGTTCTTTCGTCAGGTCACTGGCCATCTCGTAGTAATGACTGGCTTTAGCATAATTTTTAACGTCAACATTCAAATCAGCCAAAACGTTGATGAACTTAGATCTTTCAAGTTGATCTTTAATGTGTTCGTGAGCTAAGTCACCCACTTCAATGACTGGAACAATATTAAACTTTTTGTCCCCTTTGACCCATTCTTTATATCTTTGTTTAACAACATTTCGTCCAAAAACCAAAAACTCATCTTTTGTACCTTGATCTATTTTCTTATCTAACAATTTATCAGATAGTTTGTAGTATCTAGACATTTGGACTAAATTGTCAGTATTTTCGTGAGCTTTTGCTAATCTGTATCCTAAATCAAATTGATCTGAGATGGCTTTTTTTCTCTTATAGAGCACATCTAAAACCGCAATCTCATCGTGATAAGCTGCTCTTTCAGAAAAGACCACAGCTTGTGCGTTTAATACGTTTTCAAGACTATTTTTATCTTTAATAAACTTAGAAAACTCTGTTTCAATTTGTTTGCCCTTAAAGATTTCAGCAGCAAACAATGGCATATCATCTAAGCTTTCTTGCTTAAGATCAAATTTATCCTTGCTTGCCAACGAGACCTGATAGGCTGTTTTCAAATCATTAAAGGCAGGGGTAAATTTATTTAAATAAAAATGTGCCCATCCTCTTTTATAAAACCCATAGCTTTGACTTTTGTTATCTTTATCATTTGCTATGTAAGTAAAATACTGAATGGCTGTAGGGTAATTTTTTTGAAAATAATAAATCTCAGCAAGCAAAAGTCTTGCGTCTTGTAATAATGTAGACTTTGGGTAACTTTTTGTTAATTTTAAAAATGGTCTTTCCGCCAGATTGGTCTCAGCCATTTTAAAATAAGACATCCCCATTGTATAGAGTACTACGTCCATATCTGGGTACCTTGGAAATTGCTTTTCAACTGTTTGCAATTCAAGTACAGCTTTTTTAAGAAGCTCAGTTTTGCTTGGTAAAGTTGAAAATACATCTTTTAAATCTTTACCTTTATGTTTTTTAATTTGATCAACGAAATTTCTTGTTTGTGATTGTCTTACATAAAGATCTGCCAATCTATGTCTAAGCGTTGCCTCAAGAGGCTTACCCTGGTGTTTTTGGATCAAATCAATAACGCTTTTAATTGCTTCTGTTTCGTTATGATGAGCAATAAATTCCGATTCTGTGACTTTTTCTTTTTTAATTAAAGTATCTACATAATCAGAAGCTAGCGCATTCTGAAATGTAAAAATAATTAAAAAGCCTTTAATAATATAGTTCTTCATTATTTAAACTCCACTGTGGATGCAAGTTTAATTTTTGTAAAACCAGATACCGCTAAGGTATAGATTGTCTTTTTAACTGTTTCATACGGAATCTTTTCATCCGCCAAAATGACCCATTGTTGCTCTTTTTCTTCTTGTAAATTTTCATCTTTTTGAATTTTATCAAATAGACCTTCAATGAATTCAGAGTCTAGTTTATGTAAGTTATTTGATAAAATCTCTCCAGAATTAAGTCTCAATACTTCTTCGTTGTTAATTTTAATAAACTTATCGCTTATAATAACATTTACGTTTTTTAATTCTTTTGTTGCATAAGCATTTTCTGCTATTGGCAGATTTACTTTATCTTCAGGTTTAATGTTTTCTGGATCAGCCGAAAACTGAAACAAAAAGAACACAATAAGAATTGTAAACGCATCAACAAGTGCTGTTAATTGCACTTTTTGGACTGATTTTCTTTTTCTTCTATTTCTCATAACCTTAACCCTTAAAAATATCGTCAAGACTTACATCATCAAATAATGACTTCTTATCTTCACCAATAGGTTGCTTTGCTTTATCAAAAACAAGAATTAAATCTTTATAGCTTACAGATTTATCCGAGCTGATTTTTAATGACTTCATTTCAGGAAACTGAACAATAAGATTCTTAAATGCCGAATCTAGTTCTTTTATGTTCTTTTCTGTTCTAAAAAGAGTCTTCTCGCCTTTTTTAACTAAAATAATGGCCTTACTACCTGAACCCATTTCAACATAGGTAACTGGAAGCTCGTCGGCACCATCTTTTTGTTCCACTTTATTTGACGTTGGAAAAACAGAAGAGTCGAAGATACGAATTTTATAAAATACCGCCGATGCCAATAATAGCGGAATGATGGTCACCATTAACGACAACATCGGAGATAAATCTAAATCCTCATGTTCCGCGTTATTTCTTTTACGTTTTAGTTTTAGAGTTTTCATCGTATCCTCTCTCGTTTTTACTTAAGTCAAATTATTTAAACAGACGGCTTTTTAATATATCGACAGTGATCGAACCATATTGTTCAGCTTGGTCCATTAACTTATTCATTCTGTTATTTAAATGCGCAAAAGCCATCAATACAGGGATTGCTACAGCAAGACCCATCGCTGTTGTACTCATTGCCATTGAAATACCTGCAGATAGTGCTTCGTGCTTAGCCGCACCTTCAACGCTACCTAAAGCAGAGAAAGACATAATTAAACCAATGATTGTTCCAAACAATCCAACCAAAGTTGCAACGTTTGCAATAGCTGGTAAATAATCTAATCTCTTAGAAATTGAAGATTCAACTTGTGCAAGCTTTAAACCTGCTGCATTTAACATTGAAGCCTCATCTCTATTTGATCTTTCAAGAATCGCTTTAACCACATAAGATGCGGGCACTGATTTGTGGGCATCACATAAAGTGATAGCTTTTCCTACTTGATCCTTTAATAGATATTCTTTTACAGAATCCATAAGCTCACCAGAATCTTCTTTTGTGCGCCAATTTAATGTTCTGTATTTATCTATAATAATAAAGGTCGCTACTGCACCTAAGCCTACGATTAGTAATCCTGGTGCTCCACTCGTTTTTACAGATTCGATAACTGACATCATTCCTGACATAATAATAACTCCTTCTTACATTAGGTTTTTGACTTCATGCTAATGAGCAACACCTATGCCAGATGTATTTATTTAGAAATAAGCTCAAAATGTAGTGATTCCAGGCACTTACAAAATCAAGGGTTTGACAAAAATTCTACTTAAACCTCAAATCCACGGCCCCCAAACCCTCTCTTGTGACAAATTATGTCTGTTTTAAGGCACCTAACTCTTACTCTTTTGATTCCAGCCCTTTTCAAGCTCTAAAACGAAATTATTTCTTTTTTAAGAGACACTATTTGTCACTTTCACCAAAGTTTTATCATCTATAACGCCCACACGGCCTTATTTTAAATGGCATAAACTTTGATAAGTACCCTTCGTAAACGTATGCCTATTGGAGGTTACAGTGAAACGTATGTGGATATATATATTAGGAGGGCTTTACGTCAGCTCACTATTTGTAGGTTGCGGAGAAAGAGATGCATCTATTGCACTTTTATCAGCATCTATGAATGTTAAGCTTTCAGCCAATGAACCCAAAAGATTACAAATGGTAATCATTGGTGACCCTACTAAATCAATGGCGGATGCACAAAAAAAGCTAGAACATAGCTTTCCAGCTTTTACACAAAAGTTAGTCCAAACTGGATTTAACTTTGATATCTTTTGTGCAACCACAAGTTATAATGGAGGCGAAATCACGTCTCTCCAAGTTCAAAATTATAGAACTGCAACAGGTTTTGATTTTGCTCGCTTAAGCCAAGATATCGGAAAGTGTATCAATACCACTTTAGTTTCTGGTGATGGCGATGAAAGAGGTCTTGAGGCCGCAAAGAAAACTTGGGAAAAAGTGATCGCTTCTAAGGCTTTAGATCCTAGTGCCGTAAAACTAACTATGATCGTAACTAATGAAGATGATTGTTCAAGAGACCTTGATCAACATCCTGCTTATGAATCTCAATGTAAAGATCAAAGTGCTCGCCCAGGAACAAGCGTACCTGTGACTGATTTTGGTAATACACAGGATGATAGAATTTATGAAACTTCTCGTTATTCAGAATTTTTCAATAAATATCTAACTTATGAAGATAAAGAAAATGATGGTGTGATAAGAAAGCGTGGGCATATTTTTGCACCCGTTATTTTACAACCACCTTCAGATATCGGAAAGACTAATGCTTATGCTTGTATTCAAGAAAAAGCACGTGGCATTACTCCTGAAGAAGCAAAGTCTATTTCTGCGTATGTTATGTCATTTGGTGTAAGATACTATGAAGTTGCCGCTGCAACTGAGAATAAGACTTACTCTTTGTGTGGTAATATTGCCGATATTTTAACGGATGTTGGTAATGATGTAGAAAAGCAAGTTGCACTTAAAACTTTCTTCTTATCTAGAAAACCTGCTGATCCAAATGATTTAAAGATTGTTATCACAAGAAAAATCACTGACGCCAACAAAGCAGAACAACTGCTTGTTGAAATGGAAAGAGAAAACAAGTCTCTTCCTGAAGGTTTAGGCTGGACTCAAAAGGGCAACCAAGTCTGGGAAAGAACTATGGTCATGAACAACGGTTTTTCTTATAATGGAACAACAAACGAAATCGTATTAGATAGCAGATATACTCCGTTTAACGATATCGTTAAAATTCAACCCTACAAGCCTGCTGGCTTTGATGGAAAAGTAAATTACGGCACCAACGATCATTTGAAGCAGTAATTGAAGCAAATTTTAACTTAAGTCGACTTTTAATTAAAAGTCGGCTTAGCTCACCTTCACAAACTTTTATTGAGGTCAGCAAATGAATCTTAAAAACACAACTCTTACTATAAACCTAACAACAAGCCTTATCGTGGGCTTGTTTGTCTTTTCTGGATGTATAGAAAAAGAAAAGTTCGCATCAAAGCCCCTTGTTCAAGAATATGATGAGTTCCCACTTGATGAAAGAGGCGAGGACCATTTTTTGAACCGCCAATATGGCAGCAACTGCTTTGCCAGTCCGAACTGTGTTACTGAACAACCCGTCGAAACAGATATCTCTACTGAATTTGCCTTTATGAGAGGTCAACTTGTGCTGAAAGGACCTGTTCTATTTCAAACAGAGAACGATCAACAATGGAAGATCAATGAGCATATAAAAGTGTTGGGAGCTGATAGTGCGCTGAAACTTCTTGCCTCAAAACCTGAAAGCGCTATCCATATTTTTGATCCACAGCCCAGCCCTTATTTATTTTTTAATTCTAAAGGTTCTACTTCAACTGAAGGTGCCACTCTTACCCCACCACAAAAACCTAAAATTTTATTTCAAAGCCGTTTAGGTTTACCCGCTCACCAATTTGGTGATGCAGGATTTTGCAATCTTATTGAAGCAGAGAATTTTATCGCAAAAAGCAATAGCCCCTTTTTACCCAATACTATAGAGTTCACACCCGACAGCGAAGGCCTAGGTTACAATGCCGAAACCAGCAGCTATATCGCAGAAACGGTCATTATTTGTGGTGGCCTTAGTCTGTTAAATACTCATCTAACAATTGAAGCCAAGAATGTGATCTTTTATAACAGTCATATCACAGTCAGTGCCGATCAAGAGCTTCCCACAGGATTAAAGATTGTAACCGAAAATTTAGGCTACTTTGGTGCTAATATTATCGAAACAAATCTTATCAACGAATCTACTGGACAAAAAGGCTCTGCCGTACCCACTGTTGAAATCAGCGTCAGTGGAAAACTAGATCTTGTCGAGTCCACTTCATCACCCAATAACAGATTTAACGATCATTTCTTAAATATTGCTCTGTAATTTAAAACTAGTTCACACAGCCTCATGGCAAAGATTTACCCCACCACTGTGTCTACTCTAGCCTGCAAGAATGCAGGCAGTTGAGAGTTGAGAGCTGAGAAAATCAAATTTTAGTTATTGGCGCTATTATTTTTATTTAAATCACGCCATGATTTTCCTTGGCGTGCTCTGGGATCAAGCTGAAACTGTCTTACTGCTTCTTGGTGCTCTTTGTAGGTCTTAGAAAATTTATGAGTCCCATCGTTTCGACTTACGAAAAAATAATTCTGACTTTCTACGGGATTCATTGTTGCGACTAGAGCCGCTTTACCAGGATTTGCAATAGGACCCTTAGGCAATCCATTCACAGTGTATGTGTTATAAGGTGTTGAGGTTTGCAAATCTTTTCTTGTAATGTTCCGAAGCATTTCCCCTGTCTGAACCCAAACACCATAAATTGTAGTGGGATCACTTTGTAAACGCATAGATTTTTTTAAACGATTATGAAAGACTGAACTGATCATAGGGCGTTCAAAAGGTGCGCCCGTTTCCTTTTCAACAATGCTGGCTAAGGTGACCACCTGATGTCTGATCATTCCTGTTTTATTTTGAATTTCTACCGAAGCCCAAACTTTTTTAAAATGACTCACAAAAGTTCGTATGTACTGCTCAGCCGTCCAAGATTTAGGGAGTTTGTACGTATCAGGAAATAGATACCCTTCAATAGAATCCGCTCTAAAACCCAATAGTTCCATAATCAAATCAGGGTTTCTGGCTGCCGCAAGAAATTCTTGTTTGGTCGTCAAACGATTCTGTTCTAAAATCTCAGCAATCTGAAAAATATTAAGCCCCTCTTGAAAGGTGACCACACGCTCAATGCTTTGTCCTTTAGTCATAAACTCAATGATCTGGCGTGCACTTTGATCTGCGGGGATTTCATACTCTCCCACCTTGAGTGACTTAGATAAGCCACTGAGCTTAATATAAATTTTAGCCATTCTCATTGGAAAACCTTTAACGTCTTTAGCTACATCTTGTAATGCACTGTTAAAAGTTTCACCTTTAGATATCTCAAATATAAGAGGTGCTTGATAGTTGAGCGTGGAGTTAAGGATTAAATACCCGCTCATCATCCCCGTGAACACTACAGATAAAGCAATTACAACAAGACCAACTAGGAACTTCATCCTGCCTCCCGTATTTTTATTGTAGATTCGCAATCTCCGTAAGTAAATCTAAATATTATAATCTATCCCTGGCATTATTTTCGTCTTGTCAAATGCTGTAGCGTCTTCTAGTGAGGCCAGTGGCGTAGAGCAATAATATACAGCAAACGCCGCCGAGGGTTGTCCATTTCCAGATTTTTTAGTCCCACCAAAAGGCAGGCGAGAACTTGAACCATTTGTTGTTCTATTCCAGTTAAGCAAACCTACATCCAGCTTAGACACTGCACGCTCATAATTCTTTTTATCTTTTGTGAAGATCGCCGAAGACAATCCGTAACTAGATTGATTGACCAAACTTAAAGTCTGATCCAAATCTTTGACTTTGTAAACGGCCACGTTAGGGCCAAATATTTCTGTCTTTTGGTAAACGCTACTTGCATCCACATTCGACACTTCATAAATCGCTGGTGAAACATAAAAGCCTTCGTATTCACTTTCTACTTTTTCACCTGCCAAAATTGCTTTGGCGCCTTCTCTTTCTGCGATCTCCTGAAAACGGAAAAATCTTTGATAAGCATCGCCATCAATCAAAGATCCCATGAAATGATCTTTGGCCCAATGTCCCACCTTAAGCCCTTTAGTCAGTCTCTTGAATTTATCTACATATTCATCATAAATTTTCTCGTGCACATACATACGACTAGTGCATGAACATCTTTGTCCTGCACTTAAAAAAGACCCCACCACATTCTCATACACCGTCTTTTCTAAGTCGGCATCCTCCCAAATGATGGACGCATTCTTGCCGCCCATTTCTAGTGCCAAAGATTTCCAGTAGTGGTCCAATGTGTCTCTTTTAATTCTAAGACCCACATCATAAGATCCTGTAAATAAAATAACATTTACATCAGAATGCTTAACCAGTCGGCTTCCCACTTCGGCTTTACCTTGAATCATATTAAAAACCCCAGGAGGTAACTCAGCTCGTCTAAATAGCTCGGCCATAAACTGCCCCACTGCTGGAGTTTTATCCGAAGGTTTAAAAACAATTGTATTTCCCATCACTAACGCAGGAATAAAGTGCCCATTGGGTAAATGCGCGGGAAAATTAAATGGACCCAAGACTACGGCCACCCCTTTGGGTTTATAACGAATGACACCCTCCACGCTTGGAAGCGCATTCGGAACGCGAACGTCTTTAACCAAGTCTAAGGACTCTTCAATTGTAATTTTGATTTTGGCTGATAAAGCACTCGCCTCTGTTCGGGTCTCCCACAAAGGCTTACCCGTTTCACGACTGATAATAGTAGCCATCTCTTCCTTGTGGGCATCAAATACAGTGGCTAACCTTTGTAAATGCGAAATACGTTCACCCATAGGAAGCTCGGACCAACTTGTAAAAGCCTTTGCCGCCGCTTCAACGGCCATGTCCACATCCTGATAAGAAGCTTCGATCGAAATCACTTCATCGCTTTGATCAGCAGGACTGTGAATCGTCCAACTCTCTTCTGCTTTAGAGATTTTATGAAATGCTCCATCTATAAATGATCCTTTAAATTCAATCGACTGCATGACTTACTCCTATTTTTTAGATGTCATCAAGCTTAAGTAAAACTCTTCTGCTCGATCTAGCTCTTCCAATTCAACACTTTCATTAGGTAAAAATAACGACTCAAATCGACCAGGCCCAAACACTAACGGATTGTATCCCGCCAGTTTAAATAAATCAGCTTCTGTGGTGTAGGCTAAGGATTTGGCCTCCTTAGTGTCACAGATCTCTAAAGCCTTCTGTAAAAAATCAGAGTCTCCCTCAAACAAATAAGGAAACCTTTGGGATAGAATCTTTGAGTCTCCTCCTAAATTCTGAATGTCCCCGCGCAATTTTCCAATCCACTGATCTGAAACTTCACTATTGATTCCAGGAGGAAAAACGCATTCACCATAGATCTCAATTTGATCGTAGTCACATTTGACACGCCCAAAGTTGATCTGTGGACTTGAGGGTTCAAAGTCCTTGTTTGTGGCTTTCTCAAACTCTTGGTTTAAATCCGCAAGATAAGAATATAACGTGCGCAACTTCACACTCATAGGATCAAGAATGTCGTTGGCCAGGTCAAATTCAAGCAATGTACTTCTTGGTTCTGAGGAAGTGTCTTTACCACCCTCCAAATCTAAAATCACAATCTGCTCGGGTAAATTATTTAAAAACTCAAAACTTTGTACAATCGTGTTTCTTTGCCAACTTCCATCACTCAAAGCCTCTCTGGGTTTGGAGTTGAAATACTGACTTTGAGATGAACTGTTTTCTAGCTCATCATGTTTTTGGCGCATTTCTTTTTCGCTTTCGCTAAATGGAAGACTGATGCGCATTCTTAGACGACCCGCTTGTGTGGACACAATTTGATTTTGTGTGGGGAACCCCACGACAATATTTTTAACCTTGAGCTGACACTCACGCAAAAATTTGATCACACCATAAGATCGTAAGGTTCTACCGTAGGTACCCAGAATTCCTACTTTTTGTTTTTGCGTTTCATCCACGCGCAGTAAGGCTCTTAATTGCAAAAGTGAGCTGAGTTTCCCAGAGTTTGCTCCCAATCCGTATAAGCGAGATCCCTTCACCATAGAGTCAAACGGATCTTCTGCCATCTCTGACCAAGCCCTGAAGGGTCCAGGGTTTTCTGTATCCAAAGGATTTACAAAAAGATAATCTAACTCGGCATCATCTTTGATTCCCACACCATAACCAATAAAAACATTATGGAAATCGACGTCCTTAAGTGTGTAAGACAAAGTAGAGCATGAAAACCCATTCTCTTCGGCAAGCTTTGTCAAAAACTGTGCATACTCCCCCGTGCCAGAAGATTCTGAACTGTCAATGGAGAGGGCTTTGCGAAGAGAATCAATTTTTTTATCTAAGCTCATTTACACTCAAGAATTGTCTTTTCAAAAATGGCCTTGGCCTCAGCAATATGTTTGTCTTCTAAAATCGCAGGTAATAAAAAGCGCAACTTATATGGACCGCGGCCGCAAGTGAAACCAATAATGCCGTTTGTGTATAGAGTTTTTGCTACTTTGTTCGCTGACTCATTACTGCCATCTAAAGGAATCACGCTGACCATGAGACCCATTCCACCTGCATCACGCAAAAGTCCTTTGCATGTGGTCTCGTTAAGTTCGTTAAGCATCTTGATGAATTTCTCATGAATCTTTTGAATTTTTCCGTTAGCACCCATGTACTGATCTGTATCTAAATAATCCAGAACTCTACGTCCTACGTTCAGCGCTACACTTGAGCCCGCAAAAGTTCCAGAAATCAATCCTGGCTGTGGGTTCATCTCTTCTGTGTAAAGTGTGGCAGCACCTTGTAAACTTTTGGCCACTGTGATCACATCCACATACTCGCCTAGGTCCATCTTTTGGAAAGCGAAAAATTCTCCTGTACGACAAAAAGTTTGAACCTCATCAAACCACACGGGTATCTTCTCGTTCTTGCAAATGTCTAACATGGGGACAAAATAATCTCTTGGGGCCACATTAAATCCACCCTCACCTTGCATAGGTTCAAAGCTAAAACAGCTGATCTGTCCTTTGTTTTTTTGCACGTGCTCTTTGAACATCTCAAGAGCCTTCTTAGTGCTCTCTTCAGGGGCATAAGGATCAAAAAATGGAATTCGTAAAATTTCATGATAATCAGGTAGACCCTGTTTGAATGCAGGGTTGTCCGTAATTTCAGCCATCATCATACTGCGACCAGCGAACGCATTTTGCATGGCTATAACTTTTGCGGCTTTAGTTTTTTGTCTTACGATTTTTAAAGCATTCTCACCCGCCATCGCACCACACGTTGTGAGCCACCCATATTTGATAGAACTTTTTCTAGAAGCAATCTCGATTAACTTTTCTAGTATAAGTCTATACTCTTGGTTGGGTTGGAGGTTTCCTTGCATCGTCACATCTGAAAGCGCAGCCTCAACACTCGCACTTAAAACCTCAGGATGAGAGTGTCCTAAAATATGAATTCCAATTCCATTGATCAAATCTAATTTGATGCTCCCGTCTTCTAACTCCACATAAGGACCATAGCCCGCGCCACTTCCCACATAGTTGTAATAAAGGGGACGACCTCGCAAGCTACCAATCTCTTCACATGATTTTTTAAATCCATCGACCTCAGTAGGCAGCGCAGGACGTACACCCTGAATGCCTTCTGAAAGCTTTAAGGCTTCACTCACTAAATTTTTAATATTCGATTTAATTTCGCTAGACTGTCTAATTCTATCACCAAATTTTTGCATTACTTGTTCCTCATTGCTATAATTACACCAATATAATCCTCTAAAGGAGATCTGACAAAAGTGTTTAAAATCTGGGTGTGCTGCCTCATAATTTGCCTTTTTCCTCTGGCTTTTGCTCATGCCGATAATAATCTGGACCTACAGTCTTTGGAAAAACTCATTGCGGAAAAGCAATACTCTGATGCCCTGATTAAGATCCAAGAGCTGCGGCAAAACCCCAATTATAATAACTCTCCTGAACTGATCTATAATTTAGGTCTGAGCGAATGGTTCTTAGAACAACACGGCCCCGCTTTGGCCCACTTCAGACTGACGACCTATCTCAGGCCCTATGCTTTAAAAAACCTAACCACTTTACGCTGGGCTCAAGACGAAATTGAGAACATCCAGCATATTACACTTCGAAAAGACCCTTTGCTGGCCACCCTTTCACTCTACCTATGGCCTCAATATTTTTTCGTGCTGAGCCTTCTACTTTTGCCCTACATGGCATTTGTTGCATCGCGCAACAAGTCTCTTCCTTGGGCACCACGACTGCTTAAGGCCCTACCGTGGGCAGGCCTAAGTGTATTGCTGTTTGTTTTCTTTCTCATTGGGCAAGGGCAAACCCATCGAGTCTTTGCCACTTTAGTGAGCTTGGATGCAATCACGGCATACGCAGGTCCATCGGATCAATCGGTGGATGTAGGCCAGCTCTTCCCTGGGGATTCTGTAGAAGTCTTAAGGAGAAATGAAGCTTGGTGGCAAATCCGCACCTCTGATATTCCCTCGGCTTGGGTACAAGCGAATAACCTTAAAGTCCATAGCCGTTTGGATTGACCCACTACCAGCGAAGCCCTAAAATGCGCAGATGAACTCTATTTTAGCAATTCTACTATTTAGCTTGGGACTTGTCGCCAACCCCTCTTACGCCGACGAACCTTCTAATACACCCGTCGCCAAAGCTTATGAAGATGCCTTAAAATTAGAAAAAGCTTACCGCTACGAAGAAGCCATTCAGGCCTTAGATAGCCTTAAAAACAAATATCCTTACAGCCACTATGCAAAGATGGCGCGCTTAAAGATTGCTGACATTCACTTTGAGTCTAAGTCTTTCATTCAAGCGCAATACTCATACATCACTTATAACGAACTCTATCCCAGAGACGAAAAGGCTGATTACGTGGTTTTCCAAATCGCACACTCTTTGTACAAACAACTGCCTTCCACTCATGATAGAGATCTCTCATCAGCACGTGATGCCATTAAGTATTTTGACCAAGTGATCACTCGCTTTCCTAACAGTGTGTATATTAAAGATTCTGAAAAGTACAAAAAAGAGATTTACAATAAGCTTGCCGATAAAGAACTCTATATTGCTAAGTTTTACTTTAAGTACAAACAACCTCTGGCAGCACTTCGACGCTTCCAAAAGTTCATTGCCAACCATCCAGGATACCCACAAATACCTGAAGCTCTTGCTGGTGCCGCTTATTCGGCTTTACGTATCGACGAGGACGAGATGCATAAAAAATACTTAGCTGAACTGAAAACAAAATATCCTGATTATACGGTTCCCAAGCTTTACACAAAGAGGTTTGTATGGTCGAGTCTATAGACTTTATTCTTAAAAACGCATCTGAGTACTTTGACAATGGCGACTATAAAAAAGCCGAACCTCTATTGCATCAATTAGTTTTAAAGAACGTAAAAAGTGCCAAGCTCTTTTATATGTTGGGCGCCATTCAATACCAGAAGAACGATATTAAAAAAGCTCTTCGCAGTTTCAAAAGATCCCTAGAGATTGATCCCAACTTTACCGATTCAGGCATTGGCCTTAGTGTGATTTACAATGACCTAGGACAATACTCTGAAGGGCAAAAACGTTTTGCAGAAGTTCAAGAGCGAGTCTCAAACCACAGTCCCGAAGAAAACGAACACCAAAGACAGATCAAAGCTCAATTTGTGAAAAAGCACATGGAACTTGCTCAGATGTACAACGAGCAAAAAAACTATGCTGAGTCCCTGCAACAGCTGATCAAAGCCAAGTCTTTTGATTTTAATACTGAAAAAGTCCAAATCTTTATCGCCGAATGTTTACTGCATCTTAAAGAATATCAACGTGCCGTAAATGAACTTAAAAATATTCTGCAAAGAAAGCCCAACTACATTCCTGCTCTTATGCGTTTAGCACAGATTTATTATAAGCTTGGTCATAAAGAAGTGGCCGTGCGCACTTATGAACAAGTGCTTTTACATCAACCCGATCATAAGTTGGCCCATGCTAAATTAACTCAAATCAGAGCCTTAAATCCCAGCCGTTTTCAAGGAGAAGTTCATGTCTAAACTCAAAGAAGGAATGATTCCTTATATTGAAGCCGATGAAATTGCACAAATGATCACAACGCTTGCCGAGACCCTTGACCGTGATTTTGGCAGAGAGCCCCTGGTGCTTGTGTGCCCTCTTAAAGGTTCTTTCATGTTTGTCGCAGACCTTTGCAGAAAACTAAAGAACCCTAATGTAGAAATCGAATTTGTCCAGGTGAAGTCTCTTGGCAAGTCTATGCGTCTTATCAAAGATATCGCTATTGATATTTATGAAAAGAACGTTGTTATCTGTGAAGAGATCATTGATGCTGGTCGCACTCTGTCTTTCTTAAAAAGACATTTGCAACACTCCAACCCTCGCACTGTTCGCATTGCCACTCTCATTGATAAACCTGCACGTCGTGAAATTCCATTGCGACCTGATTATGTGGGAAAAGTGATCCGTGACCGCTATGTCATCGGATACGGCATGGACTCAGACGAGCTTGGCAGAAACTACGCTGACATCTACAACTTCATGCAGTAGAGATACCTGCACACCCCACTCTTACATCACTGTAACTGTAGCTTCTTTAGGAGGCTGAAACTTAAATAGGGATTCATCCATCTTGTCTTTAAACTTATTAAAGGTGAAGGTAAGGCTAGTTTCATTATCCACATCATCCCAGTAGACTAATTTTTTTACGATGTTCTTTTTCGTATCTAAGTTAAACCTGACTCTTGAGACATACGAAACCCCAGCATCGCGTTTAGGGACCAGAGTCACGTCAATACGGCTTTCTGTATTTGTATGTATATTGGTGATCTGAAATTTATCCCAAACGTTTTTGTCTCCAAAAAGAAGATCTAATAACGGCATGGGTACAGGTTTACTCTTAATGATATTTTGTGGCTTGCCGTCTTCGTAGCTCACGTTCCAAATTTCATTAGGCGTGATGAGCACCATAGATTTGTCTTTACTGTTTAAATCTAGGCGCAATCTTTTTTTAGAATAATACAACTCGCCCTTAGCATTTTCGGTCTCACCCAATAAAGATAGAATTTGAGTCCTCTTAAATTTCGCGTAAAGGCCCGTGTCAGAAGAATAAATTTCTGTGGTTTGCTTGAGTTGATCAAATATTTTCTGTTCGATCTTTTGTTGCTTTGCTTTGTCTTCAAGCTGGGCATAAGAATTGGAAGTGGTCATAAAAACAATGCCCACAAATACATATTGTAAAGCTTTAAGCATTTGGCCTCCCAAGCACCTATCAATAGCAACAATTCTATATGAAAATAGTTTCGACTGTTACTGTTTTTCTGCCCAAACTGCAATATATTGAATATGAACAGGGTCTAACGCCTCAATACAAGCCTTTAAAGATTCCCCCGTGACCATGACATCATCGACCAGCAAACCAGTATGGTCCAAGTCCAAATCCCTCATTTTGTCTTTACAAATTCCCATACGAATCTCTTGGCGCTCCTGTTTACCTCGATTCTTCTGAGTCCGATTCCCTATCTTAAATAAAATATCAAAAAACCGTAGCCCCAATTCTTCAGAAAAACTCTTCCCCATTTGTAAACCATGACTCCTATCCAAACTAGGCACAGCAAAGACATTGTGCCGTGGGGATACATTGAAATGCCCTAGCTTTATATTCATCCACTTGGCAAACAGACCATAAAGTTTTGGATTGCTCCCATCCTTTAACGCTACAATGACCTTTTGAATTGCAAACCCATTCTCCTCACCCCAACTCCATAAATAAAAAACAGGAACATTACGGTGACTTATATTTAAAAAGATCATCTGTTCAAGATGCTTAACAAACTCAAGATAAAGACACCTTCGACACTCCTTACAAAGCGGCAACTCCAAAAACACAAGCTCCTCACACACCACACAAGCCCGCACCATCCGAATCTTTGAAAGCCCAAACCCACACAAAAACTCCCGAAATCGCAAAAGCTTCGATACATTCAAAATATTCTTTTTAAAAAAGGTACTTAAAGAAAGACAAATCTCCATGAAAATACAAATACTAAAAATATACCACTAAACTGCTAACCCTACTCACTTTAAAAACCCTGTCGTCCGCTTTCAATCCTTCACGCCATCCTCTAGCCCTCTTGGGCGTGGAGCTGGGATTTTATTATATATGGTCGAAATGCGAGTTCGGCTTGGCATGATTTTGCAAACGCAAAATTATGCCAAACGTCACTGTCTGAGCATTTTGAGTATATATAATAAAATCCCAGCTCCACACCCAAGAGGGCGGGCCTACTCATTGTGATAGGGAATGTTTTTGGCAATCGTAAAGGCACGATAGATCTGTTCGGCTAAAACAATTTTAGCAATATGGTGATTCAGCACAAACGGACTAAGGTTAATGGACCACTGGGCCCTGCTTTTGAGTTCTTCTGTCACACCAAATGCGCCACCAATAACAAATGTGACGCACTTATAAGTTTCAAGTTGTGTCATCAATGTGGTTGCAAATTTTTCGGAAGTAAGATTTTGGCCACCTTCATCACAAAGGATCACATAATCATCTGGTCGAATTTTCTGTAAGATTTTTTCTGTTTCTTTTTGCTTTTTAATTTCTTTGTTCTTGCGCTCGGCTTCTTCTGATTTCACCACGACCAGTTCGATATCACAGAATGCCGATATTTTATCCAGATACATCTCATCTACAGCCTCAAAGGGCTTTATCTTTTTAGACTGTATAAAGATGATTTGAATATTTATTTTCAAGTTATATCTCTAAGTTTTAACGTGACCGAAAGACAAATATCTCTCCCCCAAATAATGGAAACTAATTTGAGGTTTTAGAGGTTTCTTCGGTGACCTTGTAATCTAACTTTTTAGCGCCTTTCCAAAGCTGCTCAAGTAGATACTCTTGTCTGACAAAGTCATAAAAAATATGAATGATAAGGCCGCCATAATCCACAACAATCCAACGTCCGTCCTCTTTGCCATCCATACCTATAGGACGAACATTGTATTTTTCTTTCATATTATTTAAAACATGATCAGCCAGAGCCCCAGATTGGCGTTTGTTGCTCGCAGAGCATACAATGGAGTACTCAACGATATATTCTTTAGTTGCCGTAAAATCAAAAGCCAGAGTGTTGAGTGCTCCCTTTTGATCTAGTAATTCCGCAACTTCCAGAGCGAATTTTTTAAAGTCTTCAATTTTAGGTGCTGCGATATCATAAAGCCCGTTATTATGAATGTAATTTTCTACGGCTAAAGCCAGATATTTATCTGTGGATTGACCAATTTTAAGTTTTCTTCTGACTTCAGTAGAAGAAATATCAATATCATTCAGCCTTACAAAATGAATCCACTTCCCAGAAGTCAGCAGACATTGATATCCATCAAATTCCGCCACCTGGCTTTGCAGACCTTCAGGAAAATCTTTTTTACTGAGTGGAAACTGATATCCCATTCTGGAAGTGACAATTAGATTTGCTGAACTCAAAATATCCTTAAAGTCTTTCCACGTATCAAAAGAACCAAACTGATCCAATCCAATAATGATAAAGTACTCTGAATCCCCTGCCCCTTCTTGCGTCATGAGCGACTTAAGAGTGTCAATCGTGTAGCTCGTACCTTGTCTTTCAATTTCGCGTGAATCAATTTCTAGAAAATCATATTGATCTTTTAAACCCAGTTCTACCATTTCTAAACGCTGTTCTGGTGTTGGGGATTCTATAAGTTCTCGGCCAGGACTTTGATAGGCAGGAATGACCTTTACTTCGTCGAGATTTAATTTTTTCTGAACCTCTACCATGCTGTTCACATGACCTGCATGAATGGGGTTAAACGTTCCCCCAAAAATCCCTATTCGACTCACTGACTCTCTCCCTCAGGGTTTAAAATATCTTCGTCTTGTGTTCTATCACTAAAAACTACATTTAATAGCTTTTGCCTCAGCACTTCAAGTCCATATCCAGTATAGGCAGAAATCGGCAAAACATCTTGTCCTAATTGCCGCTCGAAGGAATCTAAAAAGTACGCCCTCTTTTCTTCATCTAACAAATCCCATTTGTTGAATACTATGATTTGAGGACGCTGTGACAAAGGCAACAGGCCAAACTTACTCTTATTATCTTTGTCATACTGCTCGAGTTCAAAATTGATCTGTTTAAAATCTTCGATGGGATCTCTTCCGTTAAAAGGATCGACATCAATGAGGTGAACAAACACTTTTGTTCTTTCGATATGTCGTAAAAATTCAAGACCCAAACCCACGCCCTGATGAGCCCCAGGAATCAAACCTGGAATATCGGCAATGATATAAGAACTTTCAGCAGCTTGAACCACACCCAAATTAGGCGTCAGTGTAGTAAACGGGTAATTCGCAATTTCTGGTTTTGCAGCAGAAAGTACAGAAATCAATGTTGATTTTCCCACATTAGGAAAACCAATTAGGCCCACATCCGCTAACAGTTTTAACTCTAGGCGTACTTCAAGTTCTTCCGCAGGCATTCCTTTTTGGGCAATCTCTGGCGCCTGATGCACGCTGGACTTGTAAAAGGAGTTGCCCTTACCACCAAGACCACCTTTAAGAATCATAAACTCTTCGTTTTCTTGCATATCTTTAATCAGCTCTTCGGTTTGATGATTGATGATCATTGTTCCTGGAGGAATCTCGATAATAAGATCCTCGCCGTTTTTACCCGAGCGATTTTGACCTTCACCATGGGCACCCGATTGAGCTTCGTAATGTTTCTTAAATTTTTGATCCAGAAGTGATCTTTTATGAGGAGCTGCTTTAAAAAAAATATGGCCGCCACGTCCTCCGTCGCCGCCATCTGGGCCGCCTCTTGGAACCTTCGCTTCTCTTCTGAAGCTTATGCTACCTGGGCCACCTCTTCCTGATTTAAGATGAATGACCACATGGTCTACAAATTTTCCTTGAGACATATTTTACTTTTGGGACTTAGTGTCCGCAGACTTTAAGATGCTGCTATTTGAGCTGGATACACACTCACTTTCATGCGTCTTTTATCCAATCTCTCAAACTTCACCTGACCATCAATCAAAGAAAAAATAGTGTAATCGCGTCCAAGCTTCACATTGTTACCAGCATGGAACTGAGTTCCTCTTTGACGAACGATGATCGTACCTGGCTTTACGTTTTGTCCACCAAATCGCTTAACACCTAATCTTTTACTCTGGGAGTCTCTTCCGTTCTTAGTACTACCCGCTGCTTTTTTCGATGCCATGATTCACCTCTTATTTGGAAGCCTTTTTAGTCGCCTTCTTTTTAGAAGTCGATTTCTTAGCAGTTGTTTTTTTAGTTGTTGTCTTCTTAGCTACTTTTTTAGCTGTCTTCTTTGCCGTCTTTTTGCTTGCGGATTTTTTTACGGCTTTCTTCTCAGTTGCGCCTTCAGCTTTCGCTTTCTTTGCCGCAGCTACGGCTTCAACTGTGTAAAGCTTTGGCTCTTTGTCCGCTTTGCTTGTTAAACCTGGTGCTGCGATCTCTTTTACAAATAACTCTGTAAATGATTGTCTGTGACCTTGAAGTTTTCTGTAACCTTGACGACGCTTTTTCTTTAATACGACAATTTTAGGAGCCTTCGCTTGTTTGGAAACAACCACTTTTACAAGAGCGTTTTCAATATTAGGAACACCTACTAAAACTTTTTCGCCACCAATAAAAAGAACTTCAGTAAGGTCAAACTCTGAACCCACTTCTTTGTCCATCTTCTCAACTTTAAAAACATCGCCTGCTTTAACTTTATACTGTTTTCCACCAGCGCGTACGATCGCGTACATAGTTCAACCTCCACTAAAGGGCTAGAAGTGCCATGCTTTAAGGCTTTCTGTCAATCATTATGAAAAAATAAGTGCTTATATTTATTACAGTTTATGTGAGAATTTTAGGCCTAAACATTGAGCTTTTTTGCCTCTTTAAATGGCCATTCTTAGACGGGTTTGAAAGCCCCAAGGCTTAAATTCATAGTACTCACCATCCGCCATATAGGCATCAGGATTTAAACTTTTGCCTTCATAATAGACAGAAATATGGAAAGAAATATCGCGCCCTGTTCGACGGTACCTATAACCCCAGCCCACTTGGTATTGATGCAAGTAGGCACAAACCCTGTCGCCAAGGCCCCAACTGCTCTCGCAGTAGTAGTAGGAAAACTGAAGAACGTGAGGGTCTCTAAGCCCTCTGAATATCTGCGCTTTTGTACGAAACCCGTAACGTCCCTTCCAAGGGTCAAGCCTTACGCTGAAGCTAGTTTTATACGGTGATTTGTCGGTGATCTCGTCACTATCAATCACATCCTGTCCACGACCGTTACTGTCCAAACCCGCCATAGACGCCCCGATATCAATCCCTTGCTCGACAGCCCACGCACTCAAGCTTCCCTTGCGCTTTTTCAGTGTGGTGGTGATCTGGTTTCTGAGTGAGTATAAGAGCGGCTTTCGTACCTCGCGCCAAATTGCCGAATGCGCTGACTTGTCTTCTTCTTGAATGAGGATTCCGATTCTAAATGCAGCCACAGAATAGGCGTTATTGTGTCTGTATAAACTGCGACCAAATTTACGCAGCCATTTACGTCTGGAAGTCGACCACGGGATCTGCGCTCTAAAAAGGTCCGCACCTTCTTGTTCGATGTAAATCCCTCTTTGTTGCACTTGATAATCGGTGTAAAGGTAGGCTTGAATTTCTGGAGAGCCAATGCACGCTCTACCGCAATTCAAAAACGCAGGTTCGGAGTCCACATATCCCTGATCCCACATATCAGCATGTGCAATCTGAAAATTGAACGTCATTAAAAAACCTAAAAAGGCAACTAGACCCTTTATTCCCATCTCTTAGTTTTCGGCGAAAAAGCTAAACTCATTGAGCCAGTCTGCTGCTATCTAGACTCGCTTTGTGACCACCAAAGTCTAACCCCAGACTAAGGTGTGCTCTCTGAAATTGTAGCACTCATAGGAAGAGCATTATAGTCCTGCGCTGCAGGTTATTTGTCTACGATATCAATCGCGTACTCTTCAATATGGAATTTAGGCTCCACCTTAAAGACAATAGGGGCTGCGATGCGATTTTCCACATCATCCAAACTGTCAGATTCCTCTTCATAAACCCAATCCGCCACATCAGAGTGGCACTTCACGATGGCCATTTTATTTTGGTCAAATCCTTCACGTTGACGCTCTAGGGACCGAAAAATTTCGCTAGCCACTGTCATTGGGCGTTTGATGTATCCTGTTCCTTCACAGTATCCACAGGGTTCACACAGTGTGGAGGTGAGACTGGGTCGGATTCTTTTTCTTGTCATTTCCACTAGGCCTAAACCAGAAATCGCCGTCACTGTGGTCTTAGCACGATCTAGTTTTAACTCTTCAATCAACAAGTTGAGCACCTGTTCACGGTGAGCTTCTTTAGACATATCAATCAAATCAATAATGATAATCCCACCACAATTTCTAATCCTAAGCTGGTGGGCGATCTCTTTGACTGCTTCCATATTGGTTTGCAAGATGGTTTCGTCAATGTCCTTTTTTCCCACATATTTACCCGTGTTCACGTCCACAACCACTAAAGCTTCGGCCTCATCAAAAACCAAATATCCACCTGACTTGAGCCATATTTTTCTGTCTAAAGACCTCGTAATTTCCAAGTCGATGTTGTAAAGATCAAACATGGGATGGGTGCCTTCGTATAATTTAATAATATTTTTATATTTAGGCAAAAACTGTGTTACAAAGTTTAAAACTTTACGGTAAGTTTTTTTGTCATCAATTAAGACGTCGGTAACATCCTGATTTAAAAAATCACGCAAAGCCCGTATTTCCAGATCAGGTTCCTTATGGATTTGCCCAGGAGTTTTTCTTTTTTCGTAACTCTTTTGCACTTCTTTCCATACCCGTCCCAAATACTCAAGATCTGAACGCAATGACTCTTCAGAAACCCCTTCGCCAGCTGTTCTAATGATCACACCCCCTTTGGGTTTGATCTTTGTGATTAAACTTCGGAGTCTGTTTTTTTCCTCTTCGTCTTCAATTTTTTTGGATACACCAAAGTGAGGAACTGTCGGCATATACACCAAAGTTCTACCTGGTAAAGAAATATGCGTGGTGATCCTTGCGCCTTTTGTCCCTAAAGGGTCTTTGGCCACTTGACACAAAACATGCTGCCCCTCTTTGATCAAATCTTGAATAGGGATTCTAGTGGTTTCTGCTTGGATCGCGGTTACGGTTTCTTCTACAGCGTTTTGAGTTTTATCTGTAGACGCAGCAACAGGATCGCCCTCGTCTTCATCAATCTCAAGCTGGTTGGCGGTCTCTTGGTCCACACGAATGTCACCCACATAGAGGAACGCTGCGCGGTCCAGACCAATGTCTACAAATGCCGCTTGCATCCCAGGAAGCACTCGCATGACCTTACCACGAAAGACCGAACCCACAAGCGTTGGCGATCTGGTCTTTTCAATTTGAAAGTCTATTAGGTTTTCATTTTCTAAATAGGCCACTCTAGTTTGGTTAGGCCTTACGTTGATCATAATTTTTGAACTCAAAATGAACCTCCGCCTCTTTATCTAACATAGCCTTAAGTTGAGGTCATGACCTATTAAAAAACTTTTAGACCTTATGTTTATTAAGGTCTTACAGAGTTTACCGATGAGCTTTCTAGGAGAATTTTTATGGCACAAATAGATGGTTTATTTAAAGTTATGATGGATGAAGGCGCTTCGGATTTGCACTTATCCGCAGGAAGCCCCCCTTATTTTAGAATTCATGGGGACATGATCCGCTCAAACTCTGCACCACTGACCCATGACGATTTAAAAAATCTAATTTTTGAAATCATCACCGAAAAACAACGCAAAGAGTTTATCGAAAACTGGGAACTAGATTGTGCTTATGAAATCAAGGGCTTAGGTCGTTTTAGATGTAACATCTTTATGCAAAAAAACGGTTTGGCGGCTGTGTTTCGTCAAATTCCTACTAAGATTTTGCCACTAGAAAAACTCAACCTGCCCCCCTCTTTATATGATCTAGCCGCTGTGGATAAGGGTTTGATCCTTGTTACTGGTCCTACAGGTTCTGGTAAATCAACCACTCTGGCTGCTCTTATTAACTATATTAACCAAAAAGAACAAAAACATATTCTTACGGTGGAAGATCCCATCGAATTCGTGCACGCCAACCAAAAGTCTTTGGTGAACCAACGTGAAGTTTCCAGCCATACACAGTCTTTTGCCAACGCGCTTAAAGCCGCACTTCGTGAAGATCCAGATGTCATTCTGGTTGGGGAGATGAGGGACTTAGAAACCATTCAGCTTGCCATCACAGCCGCAGAAACAGGACACGTGGTTTTCGGAACACTTCACACAAACAGTGCCGCCAAAACTTTGGATCGTATTGTTGACGTTTTCCCCGCAGGACAGCAAAAACAAATCCAATCTATGTTAAGTGAGTCTTTAAGGGGTGTAATTTCGCAGACCCTGCTTAAAAAGGCTGATGGAACTGGTCGTGTGGGAGCCGTAGAAGTTCTGATCAATAACAGCGCGGTCGCTAACTTGATCCGTGAAGGCAAAAACTATCAAATTCCATCTGTAATGCAGACCAACTTAAAGCTGGGCATGTTACCCCTTGAACAACATTTACTGCAACTTGTTAGAGCTGGCATGATCACCAAAGACCAAGCCACTGAAACTTTAGTGGGTATGGGCCGAAAGCCAACCCTATTCCAAATGGCCTCTTAGAGTTTTTAAGTTTGCATCATGAAGTAGAGGATGGATTTGTATATTCATCCTCTTTTTTCTATGATGTCCCCCATGACTATAAATAACTATATTGACCATACCTTATTAAAACCTTTTGCCCATGAAGCCCAATACACTCAGCTAGCAGAAGAAGCCAAAGAATATAACTTTTACGCCATCTGTGTTCCCTCCTCTTGGATCAAGCACTGCAAGGGCGTTCTACAAGGAAGCAACGTTAAGATTGCTACCGTTGTGGGTTTTCCTTGGGGATATACGGAAACTGAAAGCAAAGCTTCGGAAACGCTTCATGCCGTAAAATCTGGGGCTCATGAAATTGATTTTGTAACCAACCTTTCTTGGGTGAAATCACAAAAGTTTGATCTGATCAAACGCGAGTTCAATGTATTAAGAACTTCAGCTCCTGACTCAGTGATCAAAGTGATTCTTGAAACAGGCGCTCTGAATACAGATGAAATTGAGCAACTGTGCCGCCTTGCTTTGGACGCAGAACTCGACTTTGTAAAAACCTCTACAGGCTTTTATGAGGTGGGAGCACAAATCTCGGCTGTAAAAACTATGCTTTCCGTTGTTGGAGGAAGGGTAAAGATCAAAGCCAGCGGGGGTATTAAAACTTATGAACAAGCACAAGAGTACATCGGCCTTGGTGTTTCAAGAATTGGTTGCTCTGAAAGTGTAAATATCTTTTTGCAATCTGAAAATCAGAAGACCAAAACATTATCATGAATATTTTTGACATTCTCTCCACTTCACAACAACACAAGCCTTTGACTGCAGAGCAGATTGAATGGCTGATTCATTCTTACGCCGAAGGAAAGCTCCCTGACTATCAACTTTCGGCGTGGCTTGCGACAGTGTTTCTCAACCCACTGACTGTGGAAGAGACCTTTCACCTTACCAAAGCCATTCGAGAAACAGGTCATACTATGACTTGGGATTTTAAGGCCGTTGATAAGCACAGCACAGGTGGCGTGGGTGATAAAACCAGTCTGATCATCGGCCCACTTGTGGCCTCCTTGGGTTACAAAGTGCCCATGATCAGTGGACGTGGATTGGGACACACGGGAGGCACTCTCGATAAGTTGGAAAGTATCCCAGGATTTAAAACTCAACTCCCCCTTCCTCAATTTCATGAAGAGGTGGTATCTAAAAATATTTGTTTTATTGGACAAACTACAGAGATCTGCCCTGCTGATAAAAAACTCTACGCCCTTAGAGACGCCACACACACCGTGGCCAATATTCCTCTGATTTGTTCAAGTATTATGAGTAAAAAAATTTCTGAAGGTTTAAGCGGGCTTGCGCTTGATGTGAAATTTGGCAGTGGGGCTTTTATGACTTCCCTAGAACAATGCACGGCCCTTGCTACACGTCTTTTGCAAATTGCTGACAAAAGCCAAATTAAAACTTTTGCTGCTCTTACATCTATGGATCAACCCCTTGGCAGATATGTTGGCAACCGTTTAGAAGTTTTAGAATGTGTGCAGATCATGCAAGAGCCCTCTCGTTATAAAGACGAGTTTTCTGACAATTATGAACTCAGCATTCTGTTATCTGCTTTAATGATCGTCAGCGTGGACGAACGTCACAATCTTGATAGTGCCCTTAAGCTTTGCCGCGAAAAGCTTGAAAGCGGTGAGGTGTATTCTTTCTTTGAAAGTATTGTGATCAACCAACACGGCTCACTCAAAGATTTTAATATCCAGGCCCAAGAGACTCTGCTTACAGCAGAATCAGAAGGGTTCATGCACTACACGGATGTCAAAGAGATCGGAATGGCTGCCGTACTTTTAGGCGCAGGCAGACAAACTATGGAAGATGTCATCGACCCCCACGTCGGTTTTTATTGCTATAAAAAAGAAGGCGATGAAATCAAAAAAGGCGAACCCTTATTTAAAATTTATTTTAACGACGAAACCAGATTGAACAACTGTCTACAAAACCTCAAAAAGGGGTTTATGGTGAGCCGAACTGCTCCTCCAAAAATAGAAACTGTTTGCCGTGTACTTACAACTCAAAACTCAGAAATTGTTGAGGTCAAATATGCTAGAAATCATTGAGAAAATAGACGAAGCCGTAAAGCTCATTAAATCCAAGACGTCTGTCAAACCTCGAGTCGGTATCACCTTAGGTTCAGGGCTCAACTCCGTGGCCAATAGTATCACTGTCGACACGGCCATTCCCTTCTCGGATATTCCAAACTTCCCCAAAACCACTGTGGAAGGGCATAAGGGGCAATTGATCATAGGTCATATCGGGGATGTCCCCGTTATCGCCATGCAAGGGCGCATCCATTACTATGAGGGCTATTCCATGCAAGATGTGGTCTTCCCTACTCGTGTTATGGCTTTGCTGGGTATACACTCTTTGATTTTGACCAATTCTGCGGGTGGAATGGATGAAAAGATGCAAGCAGGAGATTTTATGATCATCACCGATCATATTAACCTTTTTGGAGATCATCCTCTTAAGGGACCCAACATTGAAAAGTACGGCCCCCGTTTTCCTGACATGACTTATGCTTACAATCCCGAATTGATCGCTACTATGGAAGAGCTTTTTGGTGAACTCGATATCAGATACCATAAGGGCGTTTACTGTGGGGTCACAGGTCCCACTTATGAAACCCCTGCTGAAATCAAGTTCTTAAAAATGGTCGGTGGATCGGCGGTAGGCATGTCCACCGTGCCTGAGGTGATCGCCGCAAACCACCTGGGGCTGCGCGTTGCAGGGCTGAGCTGTATTACAAATATGGCCGCAGGTATCACTGGACTAAAGCTCAGTCACCATGAGGTCCAAGAGGTGGCAGGGCGTGTAGAGAAACAATTTTCCAAATTCTTATTGGAATTTGTTAAAAGTATCGACTAGACTTGAAAGAAGGCCAAGGAGGGCCATGAAAAACTTGTTTTTTTATAAAAAGTCAAAGTCGCCAAACACTACGTCAGAAGCCTATTTCCGAAGATATATAAATAATTTTTTATTTCCCATAGCCGCTATTTCCGCCCTCTTATTGTCTGCCTGTCAAGGTCCAATTGAAGCTACACTAGATACCAGTCGACTCAGCGAAACTTGTAAAAACAAACTGGTTTCAAATGAATTTATTGTAAAATTTAAGCACGAATCCACATACAGAACCGTCAAAGCCGAGGATGCTCAAACCTTTTTTAACGATGTGGTTCAACCTATGGAAGAACAGATCGAACAGTATGGTTTGAATTTTAAATTTACTCATCACAACGAACTTTCTAAGTTCCAGAGACGTCGTACTTTTGAGAAAGCCACCACCCAGCCTTGGGTTAAAGCCCTCACTCGCTCTGAATTTTTGACCCATCATGGATACTTCGGGCAAGGGGTTAAAATCGCTGTTTTAGATACAGGTATTGATTTAAGATCCGCCGCTTTTCAAAATCTTCTGGCTCGCAGTGACTCTGATTTTAAAGGCTATAACTTTGCTGAGAGTAATACCGATGTCCAAGACTATAACGGCCACGGAACTATGGTCAGCGCCCTGATTGCGGCCCCCGAAAGCCAAGCCTTTAACGGAGAGACCTTTGAAGGAGGCCTTGCCCCTCAAGCAGAGCTACTGCCTGTTAAAATTTTTGCTCGTGACACAAGAGTCACCGATCTTTCTACAATTTTAAAAGGCCTCGACTACGCCATCAGCCAGAAGGTGGACATCATCAACGCCAGCTGGGGCGGGTCTGACAACTGCTCGGCTTTATTAGAAAATAAGCTTTTTGAAGTCTGGACAAACAGCATTCTTTTTGTCACTTCCGCAGGTGACAGTGCAAAAAATTTGACCCATAAACCTGATTTTCCTGCTTCGTTTAATATTCCCACAATGGTGGTGGTGTCTGGCATTAACCGCAATTTGGAGATCCCTGGACGAGCCAATTACGGGGGGCTTGTGAATCTTTTTGCGCCTAGCCAAGATGTACCAACGCTGGGTCTGAATCACGAGCTTGTTGTCGAGTCAGGCACAAGTTTGGCCTCTGCCATTGCAGCAGGTGGGGCCGCGCTTTTAAAGTCAGCTTTTCCCGATGTAGCTTTGCATACCCTATCCTATGCTCTGACCCACGGCTCAAGTGTTGCAAATCCCACAGCAGAAATGAACATAATGGACCTAAAAAGCTCCTATTTGCACCTCTCATCACTGCAACTTTTGCCTCAGCCCCAACCATAACGCACCCCCGATAAGATTTTGTTGATACCCTCACAAATATGGGGCTATTGTGTGTTTTTTGAGAGGGAATATGGCTCGCGTATATATCGAAGATTTAAAATCTCATGTTGGTCAAACAGTCCGTTTAAAAGGTTGGGCAGCACGCACTCGCTCTTCAGGTAAAGTGAAGTTTTTAGTGGTGCGCGATGGAACTGGATTTTGTCAGTGTATCTTTTCCCAAGAAAACTCTGATGCTAAGTCTCTAGAAAATTTCAAAGAGCTCACCCAAGAGTGTGCTTTAGAAGTTGAGGGTGTTGTACGCGAAGAACCGCGCAGCCCTGGTGGATATGAACTTCAAGCCACCACTTATACATTTATTTCCCCTTCTGTGGATTATCCCATTACCCCTAAAGATCATGGAACTGACTTTTTGATGAATCACCGTCATCTGTGGTTACGCTCAAAACGCCAAATGGCCATCCTTAGAGTACGTTCGGAAATCATCAATGCGGTTCGCTCTTACTTTGACGACAGAGGCTTTGTCCTTGCGGACTCACCGATCTTTACACCCAGTGCGTGCGAGGGGACCTCTACATTATTTGAAACACAATATTTTGATGACAAAGCTTATCTTTCACAAAGTGGTCAACTGTACGCCGAGGCCACAGCCATGGCCTTGGGTAAAGTGTATTGCTTTGGCCCAACATTCCGTGCAGAAAAGTCTAAAACTCGTCGTCACCTCATTGAGTTTTGGATGGTAGAACCTGAAGTAGCTTTTAATGACCTTAAAGACAACATGGACTTGGCAGAAGATTTTGTGGAGTATGTCGTCCAAAGAACATTACACAACAGAAAAGACGAGCTGACTATTCTAGAGCGCGACTTAAGCAAATTAGAAGTGATCAAAGGACCTTTCCCAAGAGTGCATTATAAAGAAGCCGCTCAAATCATCAAAAAAGAAAACCCTGAGTTTGTGATTGGGGATGACTTTGGGGCTCCAGATGAAACGATCATCAGCTCTAAATTTGATAAGCCTGTTTTTGTTTACAACTATCCCAAAGCCATTAAGGCTTTTTATATGAAAGAAGATGCCGAAAACTCTGACGAGTCCTTGAGCTGCGATCTATTAGCCACAGAAGGCTATGGTGAATTGATTGGTGGTGGCCAACGTGAAGAGTCCTATGATGTTCTGATTCAAAAGATTAAAGAACATGGTTTGGATGAAAAGGATTTTGCTTGGTACTTGGACCTTAGAAAATACGGCTCTGTTCCTCATTCTGGATTTGGAATGGGGATTGAAAGATGTGTGGCGTGGATTTGTGGTTTACCCCATGTTCGCGAGACCATCCCCTTCCCAAGACTGTACGGCAGAAGTTACCCCTAATTTAAATTTTTTAAAGATGACTAACATTGAGAGGTTATATGGAAACAACTCCCATGTCCGAATTAAATAAAAGAAATCAAAATGCCCTCGCAGGTGGTGGTGACGATCGTGTCGCCAAGCACAAGCAAGGCGGGCGTCTGACAGCCAGGGAGCGTTTAGATGTCTTGCTTGACCCAGGGTCTTTTGTTGAACTTGATCGTTTTGTGACTCACAGATGCACAAACTTTGGAATGGAAAAAAGCCACCAACCTGGCGATGGAATCATCACAGGATATGGACGCATCAGTGGCCGACTGGTCTATGTGTATTCACAAGACTTCACCGTTTACGGTGGAAGTATGAGCCGCACGACTGCAAATAAAATCTGTAAGATCATGGACCTTGCCGCCCAAAACGGGGCTCCTGTTATTGGTCTGAATGATTCTGGTGGTGCCCGCATTCAAGAAGGCGTTGAAGCCCTTGGCGGATATGGAGATATCTTTTTAAGAAACACGAGATACTCTGGTGTGGTTCCACAAATTTCTGCCATCATGGGTCCGTGTGCGGGTGGTGCAGTGTACAGTCCTGCACTTACGGATTTCATCTTTATGGTTAAAGACTCAAGTTATATGTTTGTAACGGGTCCTGATGTAATTAAAACTGTAACTCATGAAGAAGTAACCAAAGAAGACCTTGGTGGGGCAAGCACACATAACACCAAATCTGGTGTTGCACATTTTGCCGCAGAGAACGACAAACACCTTTTACTGTTAATTCGCGAGCTGATTTCCTTTATCCCCAGTAACAATATGGACGATGCTCCCCGTGCGCTGACTTCTGATCGCACGGATCGCGAAATTCCTGAGTTAGTTAAACTTATTCCTGACAGTGCAAAAAAACCTTACGACATGAAAGAGCTGATCCGTAAGGTTGTTGATGACGAATACTTCTTTGAAGTCCAACCCCATTATGCAGAAAATATCGTCGTGGGCTTTAGTCGTCTTAATGGCCGAAGTGTGGGTATTATTGCCAACCAACCTCAAGTGCTTGCAGGATGTTTAAATATTGAGGCCAGCCGAAAAGCTGCACGCTTTATCCGTTTTTGTGATGCCTTTAACATTCCTTTGATTAACTTTGTTGATGTCCCTGGGTTTTTACCTGGTACCGAACAAGAATGGAATGCCATCATCACTCATGGTGCAAAATTAGTTTATGCGTATTCTGAAGCCACAGTGCCTAAGATCACACTGATCACACGCAAGGCCTATGGTGGTGCTTATATCGTTATGGCATCTAAACATATTGGTGCCGATATCAATTTGGCTTACCCCAATGCTGAGATTGCTGTGATGGGCGCTGAGGGTGCAGTAAATATCATTTTCCGCCGTGAGATTACAGGGGCTTCTGATCCTGAAACCACAAAGCAAAACATCATTAAAGAATATGAATCTAAATTTAGTAATCCTTATGTCGCGGCAGAATTAGGTTATATTGACGAAGTGATTGAACCTGAACTTACACGCGTACGTCTTATTGAATCTTTAGAAATGCTTGTGAATAAATCAGGGTCTAATCCAAGCAAAAAACACGGAAGCATTCCGCTTTAATTGAATAAGGGAATATTGAGGTCGTTATGTTTAAAAAAATACTCATTGCAAACCGAGGCGAGATTGCTATCCGAATCACTCGTGCCTGTCGTGAATTAGGAATTGAAACGGTATGTATCTATAGCGAGGCCGACAGAAATAGCTTACACGTTCTGCTTGCTGATGAAGCTTATGAAATTGGTCCTGCACCAAGTGCGGAATCTTATTTGCGTATAGATAAAATCATTGATGTAGCTCAAAAATCTGGGGCTGAAGCCGTTCACCCTGGGTACGGATTTTTAAGTGAATCCAAGGCTTTTGCTGAAGCTCTTCGTAAAGCAGGCATCACTTTTATCGGGGCCACACCTGAAAACATTGATGCTATGGGAGACAAACTGGGCGCGCGTGAGCTGATGAAAAAGGCCGACGTGCCTGTTGTTCCTGGCAGTGGTGCTATACAAAACGTGGCTGAAGCTGAAGCCGCGGCCAAAGAAATTGGGTACCCCGTTATGATCAAAGCCTCTGCAGGTGGCGGTGGAAAAGGGATTCGTGTGGTGCACGAACCTAAAGAATTAGCCAGTGCTTTTAGGGCGGCTCAGTCAGAAGGAAAAAACTACTTTAACGATGACACCGTTTTTATCGAAAGATTCATTCAAAACCCCAAACACATTGAAATTCAAGTCTTTGGGGACACCCACGGAAACGTAGTTCACTTGTATGATCGCGAATGTTCCATTCAAAGACGACACCAAAAGATCATTGAAGAATCCCCAAGTATTTCTGTTCCTGATGATGTTCGTAAACGCATGGGCGAAGTGGCTGTGAATGCCGCTAAGTCCATCAACTATGTTGGTGCTGGAACTATCGAATTTATTTTTGATAACACCACAAAAGAATTTTTCTTTATGGAAATGAACACACGTTTGCAGGTTGAACATCCCGTCACCGAAGAAGTGACTGGTTTAGACCTTGTCAAAGAACAGATTCGTGTCGCTCACGGTCTTCCACTGAGTATGAAACAAGAGGACATTCGTCAGAAGGGTCATTCTATTGAACTGAGACTGTGCGCTGAGGACCCTAGCACGTTCTTACCTAGTGCAGGCAAAATTGTTCGTTGCCGTATTCCAGAAGGTCCTTTTATCCGCTTTGATGGTTATATTTATTCGGGGGCCGACATCTCTATCTATTACGATCCGATGATTGCCAAACTTATCGTTTGGGGTCCTACGCGCGAACAGTGTATTGAAAGACTTAAGCGTGCTCTGGCTGAATTTGCTGTTGCAGGTATTAAGACCAACGTCATTCTACATAAAAACATTTTAGATCATGAGAAGTTTTTAAATGGCAGCTACACCACACAGTTTGTCGATAAAGAACTGATCCCTTCTGCCTCTAAAACATTTTTTAAATTTGTGGATGACGAAATCTTTCTCATTGCTGCGGCCATCACTGCCTATAAAGAAAGTAAAGGTCGTCGAATCATTGATCTTAAACAAGGTAAAAAGTGGCGCATCAGTGCACGCATGAAGAGCATGATGAGGAGATATTAAGATGTATTTCGAAGCAAAAATAAACGATGAATCTGCATACAAAGTCATTGTAGAAGAGAACCGTTCCGCTTGGGTTGTTAAATATTGTAAAATTGAAACTCAAAAAGACGGAACTCTCGTTCCTGATCAAGAAGAGATATGGGTAGAACGAGTCTTTGATCGACGCTACTTTACTGTAGCTAAAGACGGGCACATCAGTCTGCTTATGGACAATGTCTCCTACATTCTTGATACTGTAAAATACGGAACCGATTATGAGGTCTACACTCGTGGTTCGCACCGAACAGTTTCTATTGTGAACGATGAGATTCTTTTAAGAGAAAGCATCCGTGGTCGCGGTGGAATTGGTGCACAAGGAAACTTAAAAGCAGGTATGCCAGGAAAGATCGTTAATATTCTTGTCAAAGAAGGTGATCGTGTAAATCCTGATGATCCACTTTTGATTATGGAAGCCATGAAAATGGAAAACGAAATGCGCGCCTCCAAAGAAGCGATCGTGGATAGAATTTTTGTTAAAGTTGGCGACAATGTGGAGACTGGGGCGCAGCTGATTTCTTTCAAAGACGTTCCAAAATAATTGGGACAATGGGCACTCTAAAACAATTTAAGAGATTTTGGAGCCCGTGAATAAAAATTTCTTTTGTACTAAAGATGAATTTTATTAAAAGAGATCCTCAGTCATACTGGGGATCTTTTTTTTATTACTTAGCCAGAATTTCGTTTAAGGTTCTATATGATTCTAGGCTATGACGTTTTATTTTTAAACATTCATCGTAAGATTTAACGTGTATATCTATGCTGTCTGAAATCACACAACTGAATTTTTTAATTTGACCAATGTGTTCAGAAGCTACGTATCCCATACGGCTTGCAAGAATCCTGTCTTTGGCCATTGGGGCACCCCCACGCTGGATGTGACCAAGTATGCAGGAGCGAAAATCCAACTGTTCATTTTTAAGTGATTTTTTTAAAAGTTCAATGGCATCCACTTTTGAATTTTCAGCCACTACAATGATGCTTGATTTTTTTCCTTTCTTTAAACCTTGCTGAATCTTTTGATGCACTTTTTTAAGGTCATTGGCAGATTTATAGATCAAAGGATACTCTGCCCCACACGCTAGTGAAACAGCTAAAGGTAAATCATCACAATCCCTTCCCATAACTTCGACTAAGAATAGCCTTTCATGTGAATTGGCTGTGTCTCTGATTTTATCAATGGCTTCAATAGCTGTATTTAAGGCCGTATCAAAACCAATGGTTTCGTCTGTGCCGCTAACATCGTTATCAATCGTTCCAGGAATTCCACATGAAATCACACCATGTTCATCGTATAAGGCTTTAGCTCCCAAATAACTTCCGTTCCCACCGATCACAATAAGGCGATCAATACGTGCGGTCTGCAAATTTTTAACGCCTTGTTTTCTCACAGATGACTTTCTAAAGTCTTCGTACCTAGACGTCTTTAAAATGGTACCCCCTCTGTGAATGATATTGGCCACTGATCTTAGGTTCATCTCTGTGAAATCTTGATCAATAAGGCCCTGATACCCTCTTTTAATTCCAACAGGTGTGTGTCCAAATTCGATCAACGATCTTACACAAGCCCGTATTGCGGCGTTCATTCCTGGAGCATCACCACCACTTGTTAAAATTCCGACCTTCATAACCTTTGCTCTCCTGCCTAAGGGGTTTTCTTCATCCAAGCTGTCATTGACAATTTCATTCCATCCTCAACGCTCAAGTCTGTTTCTCGCAATTTGGATTTATCGACAAAGATCGTGTATCCACCAATTTGATAACTCATAGGTAAATAGACAGCAATTTTTCCTGATACTGCCTCATGCACTACATGTTCTGGATTTTCGTTAGTGATGATCCCAATGACAACTAAGTCTTCAGCTAGATCCACTAGGACCACTTTTTTATTTGTAGATTCTGAGGATTGATCTGCAAAGAATCCCATAAAATCTTCTATGGCAAAATAGATGGTCTTTAGCACTGGAAGCTTGGCGATGACCTGCTGCAAAAGCCCATAGAGCTTTTGCGCCACAAGAGTGTGCATCACCATGCCAATGACCGTGATCAAGATGATCGCAAACAGAATCCCAAGGCCTGGAAATTGAAAATCTATAACAAAGAGTTTAGAGATACCTTGCTGGATCAGCTTTTCCACAAAAACAACGATCAGAACAATGCAGTACACACTGATACTGATGGGTGCAACGACCAAAAGTCCTTTTAAGAAAAAATTAAACCACAGTTTCATAGTGTCTCCTCACCTTTTTATAGATTTATGTCTATGCCAAAAGGGAGTCTTATTTCTTTAAGCTGTCGCGAATTTCTCTTAACAGGATAATGTCTTCTGGTGTCGCAGCAGGTGCAGCTGGAGCCGCTTCTTCTTTTTTCTTTAAAGAGTTAATGGCTTTGACCATCATAAATACCGCAATCGCTACAATCGTAAAGTCTACCACAGTTTGAATAAAAGCACCGTACTGCAATACTGGCGCACCCGCCGCTGCGGCTTCAGCTAGAGTAGAATATTCTGTCTCAGATAAATTTATGAAGAGTTGTGAAAAGTCCACTCCACCGAGTAATAGTCCTAATGGTGGCATAATCACACCATCAACAAGTGATTTCACAATGCCCGTAAATGCAGTACCTATAATAATACCGACAGCCATATCAATCACATTTCCACGAACCGCAAATTCTTTAAACTCTTTTAGAATGCCCACTTTTCCTCCGTATATTTTAACTCAGTCTACTTGGACTTTAATTGTATTTATTTTTTGAACTCAATAGTTACAGGCTTTATATCAACACACTAGTAATTTAATGACAATATTTTTGATAAATGTTAATTTATTTAGTCTCTAAAAAAGTTCTCAAACTTGAGGTGATTTATGCACTCTTCCGCACCCGTACACGACCTGGCACTGGTTCAAGATTTGGCACTTATACTTGTGGCCGCAGCTGTTGTAACCATCTTATTCAGCCGCCTCAAGCAACCCATCGTTCTCGGTTATTTGATTGCTGGCTTTTTAGTAGGTCCACACTTTAATTGGCTTCCTACCGTTAAGGGCACTGAGAACATTTCAATTTGGGCCGAGATCGGCGTTATTTTTATGCTTTTTGGGCTTGGATTGGAGTTTAGTTTTAAAAAGCTGGGACAGGTGGGAAAGAGCGCATCCATGTCTGCGCTCTCTGAAGTGGTCTTTATGATAGCCTTAGGATACAGTGTGGGGCAATTGCTCGGGTGGAGCCAAATGGACAGCTTATTTATGGGAGCGGTCTTATCTGTATCTTCCACAACCATCATTGTGAAGGCTTTTGAAGAACTGGGTCTCAAAGGCAAGAACTTTGTCACTCTCACTTTTGGCGTGCTCATTGTTGAAGATTTAATATCCATTCTACTTTTAGTCTTCCTGTCCTCCATTGCCATCACGCAATCACTATCTGGATCAGAACTTCTTTTCACCTCTAGTAAATTCGCTTTCTTTTTAGCTCTCTGGTTTTTACTTGGTATTTATCTGCTCCCTACACTTCTAACAAAAATCCGCAGCTACCTCTCCAATGAAACCATTCTTGTCGTAGCCATTGGCTTGTGTTTTATGATGGTTTTCATTGCAACAGAAGTGGGTTTCTCGGCAGCTCTTGGAGCCTTTGTTATGGGTTCTCTGTTTGCGGAAACCCAAGAAGGTCATCGCATTGAAAAGATCATCTTACCCGTAAAAGATCTTTTTTCGGCGGTCTTTTTTGTTTCTGTCGGAATGCTTATTGATCCTGCCATACTGGTTGAGCACTTTTGGGTGATCATTTTACTTACACTCATCACCATTTTTGGAAAATTAGTCAGCTCTGGTTTTGGGGCTTTAGTTTCTGGTAGAAGTTTGAAAACTTCCATTCAAGCAGGCATGAGTCTTGCGCAAATCGGGGAATTTTCGTTTTTGATCGCCATGCTCGGTAAATCATTAAATGTTACAAGTGATTTTATTTATCCTATTACCATTGCTGTATCTGCTGTCACAACTTTCACTACACCCTACACCATTAAATTTTCAGAACCTTTGTCTGATTGGGTAGAGGGTCGCCTACCCAAAAGAGTCCAAGTGGCTTTGAAAAGGTACGAAGCCATTATGTCCACCTCAAGCAATGACACTAGTTTTTTAAAAGTCATTTGGAAGTCTTATGGCGTTTTGATTTTAATGAATCTCGTGCTTGTGATTGCTGCAACTTTGTTGAGCAGCAAAATTCTTTATCCTTATTTGCACAGCCTTAATATGAGTTTTATTGAACCCGTAAATTTATGGTTATGTTTGTTGACACTTGTGATGGTGGGACCCTTCTTATGGGCGATTGTGCTTCGCCAACCCAAAGATTTAAGTCAATACGGCCCAGAAATGGTGGATAAACTGAATAAACTTCAGGTTGGATTTTTTATCGTCAGACTGACAGTTGGTGGCATTCTGATTGCTTTTATAGTTTCCAACTTTACATCCCTTGCCACCATTCCTGGTTTTGTGCTGCTAGGTTTTGTGGTCGCAGCGGCCTTGCTGAGTAAATTTTCTGAACCTCTCTATAAAAAGATTGAAGCCCGATTCCTGTCTAATTTGACTGAGCACGAACGTATTGCTTTGGCTAAAAAAGCAAAAACACCTGATTTGGCACCTTGGAACATCGAACTTTCAGCATTTGAACTTTCACCTCATTCACCACTGATCACCAAGACTTTGCAAAATTCAAAACTTAAAGAAAATTATGGTGTTACAGTGACGATGATTGAACGAGGCTCAACAAAGATCATTGCCCCTCTGGGTAACGAGATTCTTCTCCCCTATGACAAGCTTTCTCTCATCGGAACTGAAGAGCAACTTAGCAATGCCGTAAAAGAGATTGAATATCGTCCAGAAACTGTATCTACCGAAGATTACAAGAGCTATGGCCTGACCTCACTGATCTTACACGATGAAGATCAATTTGTAGGTAAAACCATTCGTGATTCAGGTATTCGTGAAGTCGCCAATGGACTGATTGTGGGCCTTGAGCGCGATGGCACGCGCATCCTAAGCCCTAACCCTTCTACAACATTACAGGCCGAAGACCTTATATGGTTGGTTGGGGATCTTACTAAAATTAAAACTCTAAGAAAAACTGTTCACACTCCCCAATAAGGGTGTTACATGGAGGACTGTAAATTATCAAAAAGGAGTTCTTATGAAGACGGAATCTACTCCTCAAAATACAATTCCTATTCATATCACCAAAAGCAAAACCCTTAAGGAGAAGCCCTCTGAAGATAACTTGGGTTTTGGTAAGCATTTTACAGATCACATGTTTCTAGCAAAATATCATAACGACAAAGGGTGGTACTCTGCTGAGATCACTCCCGTAAAAAATCTTGAGCTTCACCCCGCCGCCTCTGTTCTTCATTATGGGCAAGCTTTGTTTGAAGGCATGAAGGCCTTTCGCCAAAAAGACGGAAGCGTGTCACTTTTTAGGACTCAATTCAATTGGGAAAGAATGTGTATAGGAGCAGAACGACTTTGTCTGCAAGCTCCACCCCTAGAGCTTTTCCAAGACGCGATCAAAGCACTTGTGAAAATAGATCAGGATTGGGTTCCTCAGACCAGGGGATGCTCTTTATACATTCGCCCCACGCTTATAGGCGTAGAGCCCTTTCTCGGTGTACGCCCTTCGCAAGAGTATCTTTTCTTTGTTCTTCTTTCTCCTGCTGGCAATTACTTTGGCGACAAAGTGTCTCCTGTAAAAATTTGGGTTGAAGATGAATTTTTACGAGCAGCCCCAGGTGGATTGGGCCACACCAAAGCGGCGGCAAACTATGCAGGCAGTCTGAAAGCCGCACAGAAAGCCAAACAGAATGGATTTTCACAAGTTCTATGGTTAGACGTCACCAGAAAATTTGTTGAAGAGGTAGGAACCATGAACGTCTTCTTTGTGATTGATGACCGAGTGATCACCCCTGAACTTGATGGCACCATTCTTGGCGGCGGCGTAAGAGACGCTGCCATTCAGCTCCTCAAACACAAAGGGTATAAGGTCTCTGAGCAGAAGGTCAGCATTGAAGAACTCAGACATGCACAACAAACAGGTCGACTGAAAGAGGCCTTCGGTACTGGTACTGCCGCTATTATTAGTCCTATTGGTGAGCTTCGAGCCCGCGAGTGGGACATTGCCTTTACACAAGACTTTGAAAATAGTTTGGCCTCTGAGCTTTACAATGACCTGATCGAAATTCAATCGGGTCAAAGTGACGACATCTTTAGTTGGATGGAACCTCTAAAATAAAATTACCAAACTCGTATTCTGTCTTTTGGTGCTAAATACATTTTATCTTTAGGTGTGCATCCAAAGGCCTCATAAAACCCGTTGTGGTGGATCACTTGTTGGTTGATTCTTTCTTTGCCTAAAGCATGAGGATCAGTTTTAAGTTGGCGTTCAATATAAGATGGAGTGGCAACACCACACCACATCCTTGCATAAGCCACAAAGAATTTTTGCTGGTCTTCTTTAGAGGCCTTTTCCACTCCTGCAAACGCAGCATCATGAGAGAAGGTGATCCCCACATGATCTCCAATATTTTCACCTAAAGTCAGCTTACCGTCGTGTCCAATCTTATCAAATTGTTTAATAAACTTCGCTCCACGACTCTTAAATGTTTTAAGGTCTGCATCTGTAAACCACTTTCGCACCTTACCCTCAAAGTCATAGTCTGACCCTTTATCATCAATACCATGGCCCAACTCATGCCCTACTACTGTTCCAATCGCAGCGATATTTTCGATGTCACTTAAATCTGCTGAAAAGAAAGGAAACTGTAGAATACCTTGGGGCAAGACAAATTTATTGTCAGACGAAGAATAGTACGCATTCACATAAAGAGGCGACATCCACCAACGGTCTGGATTTCTAGGTTCTTTAAGTTCCGATAGGACCTTTTCAATACGAGTCTTTTTATAGAGTCTCGCATTGGCGTACACTTCGGTATCGCTGTACTTTTTAATGGGCATAAAGTTCCAGTCTTTATCCTTAAGTGGTTTTACCAAGTGTAATTTAGCAAATTTAATCTTTTTAATGGCTTCTTCTTTTGTGGAATCTGAAAGCCATGTGTTATTTTCAAGCCCTTTAATAATGGCTTCTCTGACAGTTTCACCCACTTTGATCGCACGGTCTTGTGGAAAATGAGGAAACAAGATATCTAACAGTTCATAATCCAACTCCATACCAAACTGCCCCATCACAAGTTTAGTACAACGCTCATGACGTTCTGATCTGACCGCTGGTCCTCCTAAAAACTTATGCTTAAAATCAAAATACTTTTGAAAAAATTCTGGATAGGAATCATCAAGATAATCCACCAAGCTGTGAAACGCATAAACGCTTTTAAGCTGCTCCAGAGGTGATTCAGCTAAAGCTTTATTTATAAATTCGTTGGTCTCTGGGACTACATCTATGAGAACAATATTTGCGGGGACTTGCTCTAACATTCTTTCAAACATGAGGTTAGGGTATTTTGCTAAAAAGTCTTCTCGTGAAATTTCTCTTTTCTCAGCAAAACGTCCTCTGATCTCACTGGGCAAAGGGGCCTTCAGCGCAAGTGCCTTTTCAAAATCCAAAACAAATTGGGCGCGTTTTTCTACATCGTCCATACCAATGGTCGTAAAAAATTCCATAAGAATTTTCTTAAACTCTGACATCAAGTCAGCCTTTGTATAATAACTACGCTCAGGAAGTGTTCGCATATCAGAAACTATAAACACATCGTTAAGTAATGGATTTTCTTTGTTGGCAATAGGTCCAAAATAAGTGAATGCCTCTAAACCTTGATCCACACGAGCCTGAGAAAGTTGAGCCAGTTCTTCCCATGATTGGATTTTACTTAACAGAGCCACTTCCTCTTTAACATAAGCGACCTCTTCTTTTCTTGCTTCTTCCGTATTCATACAAGCCGTATAAGTGCTTTTGAATTGCTGCCCTCTTTTATTTTTAGGTTTAAAGTCATTGATGTTTTCAAAAAATTTCTTTTTAGCATGAAGCAGTTTTTCTGCATTGTCTGAAAAAGAAAATATCCAGCGTTCTCTGTCATCAGGTAATTTAAATGCGTTTTCAACTTCAGAACACACGTACTGATGGAAGTCTTCACAGGCTCCCACCTTTTGGCTCAAAGGAAATTCTCTTTGTTGTGGGATAGATAACCCTTCATATAGTTTTTCTGCTGTGACCTTTTTTCCAGAATTTAAACACCCAGTTAAAATGACACTTGCTGCAAATGCAATAAGACTTAACTTTGTTTTCACCACATCTCCTCATGTTGAATACGCAAATATTCTAAATGAAGTCCTCTCATAAAGACAACACAAGTTCTTTTGAGAGTGTAAATGCAGAGCTGCGCAAAATTGACTTTAAGTACAGCTTACTCTATGTTGGCTCTATCCACGGGGAGCTGCACTGTATTGTGGCTGAGAGGTTGGAATGGCCCAACGACCCGATAACTTGATCCAGGTAATGCTGGCGAAAGGAGCTCAGGTGCACACTTTATTTTCTTTTAGCTTTCACATCGTTTTAATCACTCCGTTTTCATAGAGCATTTTATGAATTCCTCTGTCTCTAGATACAATGCTTTACATTGTGTGCGCACCACACATCCCTTGGTTCACAACATCACCAACTATGTGGTTATGAACTGGACGGCGAATTGTCTTCTGGCCGTGGGAGCCTCACCTCTTATGTCTCACGCCTTAGAAGAACAAGAAGCCATGACTCAGATTTGCCACGCACTGGTCATCAATATTGGAACGCTTGATGCACCTTGGGCTGCAAGTATGAAGGCGGCCATGTGCTCCGCTTACAAAAATGATAAACCGATCATCTTTGACCCCGTTGGCGCGGGGGCTTCTGCATTTAGAACTCAAACCTGTATGTCGTTACTTCGCTCAACTTCTCCCACGGTCATCCGTGGCAATGCTTCAGAAATACTGGCCTTAGCGGGACACTCATATACAAGCAGAGGTGTGGATAGCAATGAAGACTCAGCCGCCGCGATTGAGGCTGCAAAAAAGCTGGCCCAAGAATTTCAATGCGTGGTGTGTGTGAGTGGACACATAGACTACATTGTCAGCGCTAAACATATTGCCTGTGTGCACAATGGCCACGAGATGATGACTCGTGTGACAGGCATGGGATGCGCTGCCACAGCACTGATTGGGGCCTTCGTCGCCTTACAACCAGATTCTGTCTTTGAGGCTGTCCAGTCTGCTATGGTAGTCACTGGTGTGGCTGGTGAGCTTGCCCTACACCACAGTCACGGACCTGGAACTTTTCAAATTCATTATTTAGATGCCTTACATAATTTAACAGAAAAGTCTCTGACACGGATGCAAAGGATCACTTATGAATCCTTTTAATTCTGCGCAGCCTTTTTTGTATCTTGTTTTGGACCAAGACTATTGCTTACATCACTCTGCCTTTGATGTGGCACACATGGCGCTTCAAGCTGGGGTGAAAGCCGTGCAAATCCGTTCAAAGACTTTATCACCTTTAAAATTTTTAAAACTTGCTGAGACCATTAAACCCCTCTGTCAGAACGTAGGAGTACCCTTGATTATCAATGATGATTTAGATGTGGCTTTAGACGTTCAGGCTGATGGACTACATTTAGGACAGAAAGACACTTCCCCTTTTAAAGCACGAGAACTTTTTGATAGGAAAATGTTTATTGGTCTTTCTATTTCTAGCTTACAAGAAGCCAAAGACGCTCAGGGTTCGCCTATTGACTATTTGGGTATAGGACCTTTGTGGCACACACAAACAAAAGCCATCACACCTCTGACTTCATTAAATGAGTTTAAAAATATCTGCAACCTCTTTCCAGATAAACCTCATATCGCTATCGGTGGCATTCACACGCATAATATTTCTACCGTCAAAAATTTAGGGGCATCAGGCATTGCTGTTGTCTCTGCGATCTGTAGCGCACCAGACCCTTATGCAGCCACACTAGAATTATTAGGAGTCTTAAATCATGATACTTTCTGATATTGGTGAATTGAATTTGATTTCGCTTTTAAGTTCTGAACTTAAGCAGACTTTACCCTCTCAGTATGTAGGCATAGGTGATGATGCTGCCGTTATTCCCTTAAGTCACACACATTCTCTTGTTATAACTACTGATCTTCTGACTGAGAACGTTCACTTTTTAAAACACCTGATCTCACCCAAAGACCTTGGGCATAAATCCCTTGCCGTCAATCTGAGTGATATCGCCGCAATGGGTGGAGTGCCACAATCTGCTTTCATTTCTTTAGCACTCCCCATTTCCACTTCTGTAGAGTGGGTCAAAGAGGTTTACCAAGGAGTCTCTGAACTTGCTCAAAAGCATAACGTTTTAATTTTAGGTGGCGACACGACCAAATCACCCAAAGGCATCGTGATCAACATTACACTTGTGGGAACTATCAAAACTTCACAATGTAAGTTGCGCAGCCAAGCCCAAATCGGGGATATTATTTGTGTTACAGGTCATTTAGGGGATTCCGCCGCAGGACTAAGACTGCTATTAGAAACCCCATCCTCAAAAGTCACAACAGATGCTGCCCTCATACAAACAACCTCACCCTTCGCACGCGATACCCGACCCACACCATTTACTGATACTGATCAGACACACAAAGACAGATCCATAACAAGAACAAATTATAAATCATCTTTGATACAGCAACATATACGCCCCTATCCTTTTATCCATGAGAGTCAGTGGTTAGCTCAACATCCTGATGTACACGCCATGATGGATCTTTCTGATGGGCTGCATTTAGATTTACCTAAAATTCTTGAGCAGTCCTCTTGCGGAGCAGAGATAGAACTGAGTCATCTACCACTTTCAAAAGCTTTAATCTCTGTAGCACAAGAATATGGTTGGGATAAATTTGAGTTGGCTCTGTCAGGAGGTGAAGATTACTGTTTACTTTTGACTGTGGCTCCAGAAAATTTTGCTACATTAGTTGAAGGCTATAATAAAAAATTCAACACCTCATTGTGGCCTATCGGAAAAATTCTACCTCAAACCTTATCCCTGACTTACACCTACCAAAATAAACCCCACCCCATCTCGCTCAAAGGATTTGAGCACTTTAAATAAAAATTTGAAATGAATTTATGGATTTGAGTTGAACTCATCCTTAACCCTCATGAATAAAAAAAAGGAGACTTTATGACCACTCGGCGATACCTCACCGCATTGACCATTGCAGGCTCAGACTCTGGAGGGGGCGCAGGCATTCAGGCTGATTTAAAAACTTTTTCTGCGATAGGTATATATGGAATGTCTGTTCTTACGGCTTTAACCGCTCAAAACACAAAACAGGTCACCGCTATTTATGATGTCAGTTCCAGATTTGTCACAGAACAAATCGACACTGTTTTTGAAGACATGACCATTGATGCTGTTAAAATTGGAATGTTACAAAGAACAGACATCATTGATGTGGTTGCGGATCGTCTTATATTTTATAAGCCAACACACATCGTGATCGATCCCGTGATGGTTGCCAAAAGCAAAGACCTTTTACTTGAGCCTTCTGCCGTTAGCACACTGAAACAACGACTCTTACCGCTTGCTACTCTTCTTACTCCCAATATTCCCGAAGCAGAAGTGTTATTAAATATGAAGATCTCTTCTACGCAAGACATGGCTCAAGCGGCTCTTTTATTACTGGAACTTGGGCCCGAAGCTGTTGTGATGAAAGGCGGTCATTTAGACGACCCGTTGGCCCACGATCTGCTGCTGACCAAGGCAGCGCCCCACTCGCCACAATGGATAAGTACTCCAAGAATACACACTCTCAATACACATGGTACTGGGTGCACATTTTCGTCTGCCATGACTGCGTATCTGGCAAGTGGCCTCAGTATTGAAAGGGCTTTTTTTCACGCTAAGGATTTTATTTCTAAAGCCATTCAAAACGGATCAAAGTTAAGACTGGGCCACGGGCATGGTCCTGTCTGTCACTTTGAAAATTTAAAATCTATTTAGTTTGTTCCGCTCTGAGTTCTAGGGTTGGGTCTTGGACGTGGGTGCGGAAACGGAATTGAAGGCTGTTGTAGTCCATCAGCTAAATTTAATTCGTCCTCACTGCATGCTTTATAAAAAACATGGGATAAACTGTTTCCAGATGGGCCAGCCGCAACTCTGTTATTCAATGTTTTATACATTTCTCGACAAGACTTCGCCCAAGCTGAATCTTGCTCTGCACCTGGTGTCAGGTAGTAAGAAGCAAAGTACTTTTTTCTGTCTCTTAAAGCTTCTTTAGCTGCTTGGGTACAGCTACGAATCAATTTACCTTTAGGCGAGTTGTCATGTTGTGTAGGTGGCGCTAAGACAGTATTGATCTTATGGTTCGGGTCTGAAGCATCTTCGTTTTTACAGTTTTGAGTCCCATCTGCACAGTTGTCATTCCAAAGTCTAATCCAGCTGAACTGGGCTCTTCCAGAAGCACTTCTCTCGTGCACAACACCACACACACTATTGGCAAAACTTGGATTTAAAACCCGTGAAGTGACCACTTTAGCCACCATAACACGTTCTTCGTGACTGATATTTTTTCTTGTGTTGCCATCGGCACCTGTCTCAAAATAACAGTTACAGATGAGGCACTGTAGATCGTCACCTGACTTGCCATCACATTTATATTTATTGGCCTCTTCAGGCGAGAGTTGGGCTTGCTCTGTGTAATTTCTTAAAAAGTCCTCTTCTTCGACTTCCTTGTCACCCACATAATAAAAAACAGGAGGGTTATTGGGATCAAAGCCAATGCCTCCAAAACCATAAAAACACTTTTCAGCCTTTACCCTTTTATTGTTACTTTTACTAGTAGCAATAATCGGTTCACATTGCTGGATGGCTCTTGTTGTGCTTCCCTCTTCGATGAACTCTTCGTTTTCATTTGCAAAAACGCTGTAATTAAAGAGAACCGTAATAACAAATATCCATTTCATAAAATCTCTCTTGCAAATCTGTACAAAAGGCTAAACGGTCGTTTTGAGATTTTACTTAATATATTAAAATGAGACGGTTTTAGAAAATTTCACTCCAAACGTCCTCTTTAAAGCCTACAGTGCCTTTGCCCTTTGCAAGCACGAAGGGACGTTTGATCAATTTGCCATTTTTGGACAAAAGCTTTAGAGCTTCAGACTCACTCATCCCCGCCTTAAGTTTGTCAGAGACTTTCAACATTCGGTACTGCTCGCCCGAAGTATTGAAGAGATGTTTTAGGTCTCCACCCCGCTCTCTGATGTGTGAAAGCATTGTTTTTAGCTCTTGCAAGGAGGGTGGCTGCTCTACAATAGGTAAAGCCGTATAAGCAATATCATTATTTTCTAGCCACTTTTTAGCCTTCTGACAGGTGCTACAATTTTTGTATTCATAAACTTTAAGTGCCATACGATCTCCATTGTTCAGTATTATGAGACTGAACCCTTCCTGTAAATTTGTCTAGGAATCCGATGTCTTGATCTCTACTGAAATGATTATAAGTGATATTGAATTTTTTAATTTTTTAATTTTTAAAGCAGGTCGAACCGTAATCTAAACAAAACCATACTTGCCAAATGAGCGCTCTTATAACTCACCAAGTTAATGCTATATTTTGCATTTACAGTCTAATTTTGTTTCCAAAACATCTTTATTGGTACTACAATTTGGTCGAGAGGGGTGTTTCTGTGAAAATCACATTTAAACTTATTCTTTGTAGTGTACCCTTGTTTTTTGCATCTTGTAGCAGCAAGAAGGGAAGTGACATTAAGAGCTGCGCCCCGCCACCATCAGCCTTTTTATTTAATTACGAAATTGAACGCAACGGTCTTGGTGAGGCTGAGAAAATTTTTATCCATAGTCCAGATAATGACCCAAATAAAAAACTACGGCTTTATATTTTCCCTTGGTCGGCCCGCGCAGGAACACCTCACACAGGCCATGCTGGGGATGACGGTAAAGCCAATATGATGGCGAATTTTAATCACACAGATAATGAATCCCATTTGGTAGAAGTATCTGGTGATGGCAAGGGGGATGATGATGGTATTTGTGAGGCGGGTGAAGATTGTGGCCTGCAAACAAGTTGGGTAATGGCTGCACGTCCGCATCTTATTTCGCCTTCTGACGATTTTAAAATTACCCGAGTGGCACTCATTGACATTTATCCACCAGACTTTATCTACATCGGAACGTCGAACCATTGGCGAATTGAAGGCACAATATGCCAATACCATTATTCCTTCAGACACATTGGTTGGGTGGGCCCCGATCTTCGTGCCAAAATGATCGCTCAAGGTCTACCAGATCCTGATACCTATACGGGCCCACTGGACACCAATTTACTGACAAAACCAATTCTTTTAGATGAAGGAGAGAGTGTCGCAATACCTCATATCATAGGTAATGTGTCGCCGCATGACTCTAATATTATTCTATCTCACAAAACGGATTATGAAAAAATACCAAGAGCACAAATTGAAATTCCCACTCGAGATTTAATAAAAAAAGCAGCGGTTCCCATTTACTCTTGGCAAACTTTTGAGCTGCAACAGGATTTAACAAACATTTTACAAAAAGAGATGTTAAACAGCAGCTCAGTTTATTATGACTATTCCAAACCATATATACAAAGATGGCTGATTCAAGCTGAAGCCGAGCTTTGGACTGTCCCTATGGCTTCACAGGACAAATACAACGGCATTATTGAAAATGCGACAGGTGTGTACGAGAAACCACCTGGAGATTGCTCGGCGGCTGCCGCCCATCCTAATCGTGAGCTTTGTGATGACTCCGTGGCCATTTGGCCCATTGCTAAAGGGAATGTAGTTTATGACTCTTCGCTTTACGACAGTCCCGATGTTTCATATTTAGCCCTTAAAAGTAAGGCCATCGTACCCGAAGATCCAGATAACTATTTTTATGGTGAAATCCTATATCCTACTAGCGACTTGGGCCTTGAGGGCGATTTATTTTTTAAATGGAGACAAAAAAGTTATTGGATAAACCATGGTCCGAATTATCAAAAGGCCAGCTACGCTTTTATTCCATCACAAAAGATTTTTAAAATTCACTGGGGGATAGAGTCTCCAAATCGAGTTTATGTTGAAGGATTGCCCTATCCAGAGAATCCAAAAAATTTGCCTTGTGATGGAACTGCCGTTGTTTGCTACGATCGCACGTTTCGGCCCGATGGGGTAAGGCGTCCTGGTTACTAGGTTCATATTCGATGCGAGTATGGTTTGCTTGATAGCATGTCTGTTTATGCGCAGTTAGGTTGGACAGAACAGTCAGGCTTTAATGGTTTATCTGGCGGAGCAGCACCAGTAAAAGCTGGGGTCATTTTTGCCCTCATGTTGGAATTGGTATTTTGTACTCTCGACTTTATATGGTTTCACTCACCATGAAGAGAGTTGAACCGATTTTGAAAGATTCCATCTAAGGGAGCCAAGCCCTTTAAGTTATTTCAACTAGTTAGTTTTGTTGGTTAATGACTAAATTGGTTTTTTGCGATTGCAGAAGTTTGGCGGAGAGAGGGGGATTCGAACCCCCGAGACCCGCAAAGGCCCGCCAGTTTTCAAGACTGGTGCATTCAACCACTCTGCCATCTCTCCATCTACCGTTCTATTGGTTTTCAAGAGAGTATTCAACGATTTTTATTCAGCAAAGCGGCTGTTTGATGCGTTCCGCCTTAATTATCTAATCTGTAAAGCAGGGGCTATAGCCCAAACTCGATCCGCCTCTTTGACGGGTTGGTAAGTTGCATTTTTATTGAGCAAAGTTTGAGCAAAAATTTTCATTTCTTCAGGTAACTTTTGAAGAAAAGAATAGTGAATCATTCCAGAAAATAGGAAACCAAAACTCATCTCTGATCTCATCTCTTTGACTCTGTAACTGTCGGTGATCTTTAACTCTTCGGCTAAGGTGGCTATGGCATCCTCTAGGTTCCCCAACTCATCCACAAGGCCAATCTGTTTGGCTTGTGTTCCTGACCAGACACGTCCCTGAGCAATATTGTGAACATCTTGATATGTATCCATCTCGCGCCCTGACTGCACCACTTCAATAAATCTTCTGTAAACACGATTAGTGTCTTCTTGGAAAAAATGAACCTCTTGCGGTGACATCGTACGCACAGCTGAACCTCGATCTGCATAAGGGTGGCTCACGACCCTATCAAAACTTAGACCCAATTTTTCATTGGCCCCTTTTTGCACATCCATCAGCACGCTGTACACACCAATTGAACCCGTAATGGTATTGGGGTGCGCATAAATCTTTTCAGCAGCTACACCCACATAGTATCCACCTGAAGCCGCCACATCACCAAAGGACGCGTACACGGGCTTGATCTCTCTTAGTCTTTTAATCTCAGACCAGATCACATCTGAAGCTAAGGCACTGCCACCAGGGCTATTTACCCGAACGATGACACCCTTTACGTTCTTGTCGTATTTAGCTTTTTGAATTTGGCTGACAATATCATCAGAGCCCGTCGTCTCTTCGTTGCTTTTGCCAGGCATGATCACACCCTCAACCTGGATCAATGCAATGACATCTTCGGTCTTATCCTCACTTGTTTTGGAAACCTGAAACAGTTCTGCAGGGGAGCCCATGTCATCAAACATATCCCCTTTGTTCGCCATCAAATATCTGCTCAGTCCCACAAGACGATCATAATCTTTTTTCTTGATTTCATCGTTAGCTTTTACAATCAAAAACTCTTCAAAAATTTCTGATCTTAGTTTTAAACCATCAATCATTCCTTTTTCTAGGGCCTCTTCAGCCGTGCGCACTTCAAGATGCTCCGCCATTTTCTCTACATCTTGCGGGTCCAATTTTCTGGATGTAGTTACAGCCGAAATGAGCTCTTGCCATAGATCATCCACCAAAGCCGACACTTGTATGCGGCTGGCTTCACTCATCTCAGTTTGAATAAAAGGTTCAACGGCAGACTTGTATTTGCCCACTCTAAAGATCACGGGTTTTACGCCCAACTTTTCAAATAATCTTTTGTAAAACATAGGCACTGTTGCAATCCCATCCCAAGCAAATTCACCTTTGGGGTGCATAAAAACTTTATCCGCAACAGAAGCCAGATAATAAGTGCCTTCAGTGTAATAATCCCCGTAAGCATAAATAAATTTTGAGGATAATTTAAATTTCTCAAGAGCTTCACGAACGGCCTTTGTTGTACTCCATCCCAAAGGGGCTGTTGAACTTAAATCCAAGTAAATTCCATTGATCTTGCTATCTTGGGCTGCATAGTCGATAGCTTGGGTCACCTGTCTTAGAGTTGGAGCGTGGAACGTCCCAAGGAGATAAGACCACTCATCTCTACGTTCACGAAGAGGCTGTTGGAAATTGAGCACCAATACACTTTGATCTTCAATCTTTGAAACGCCTTTGGATGACATCTGGCCCATATATGAAAAAATCCCAGCAACAATAATCACAAAGAACATAAAACAGAAAAACAGACCCACAATAGAGCCGATGACTGTGGCCACGATGTATTTAAACATGTCTCTCATACCCTAACCCCTTATTAGATGCGCTCAAGCCCATTTAAGTATGGCCTTAAAACTTTTGGAACGGTAATACTTCCGTCCTCATTTTGATAATTTTCATAGATAGCAATCAAAGTTCTGCCCACGGCAAGCCCAGAACCATTTAGTGTGTGGCAAAACTGAGGTTTCGCTTTAGGGTCTTTAGACCTAAATCTAATTCCTGCTCTGCGTGCCTGGAAAGAACCAAAATTAGAACACGAACTGATTTCACGATACGCATTCTGTCCTGGCAGCCATACGTTGATATCATAACATTTTTGCGCACCAAAACTAATGTCGCCTGTGCACAAACTCACCACTTGATAGTGCAACTCTAACTTTTGCAAAATGCTTTCGGCTTCGCTAAGAAGCTTTTCATGCTGAGCTTCTGATTCTTCGGGATGACAAATTTTAACAAGCTCTACTTTATTAAACTGATGCTGTCTGATTAAACCCTTTGTGTCTCGCCCGTAACTTCCCGCTTCAGATCTGAAGCAAGGAGTGTACGCCGTAAACAATTTTGGCAGTTGGGCTTCATCTAAAATTTCTTCTCGATGGTAATTCGTCAGTGGAACTTCAGCTGTGGGGATCAGAAAATAATCAAACCCCTCTAGCTTAAACAAATCCTCTTTAAACTTTGGTAAATTACTAGTTCCATACAGACTGTCTGAATTCACCATAAAAGGTGGGACAAATTCTTCGTATCCGTGTTCTGTGGCATGAGTATCTAGCATCAATTGAATCAAGGCTCTTTCAAGCTTAGCCGCACCACCTTTTAAAAACGCAAATCTAGCACCTGTGACTTGTCCTGCTTTAGTGAAATCCATGGTTCCATTTTTTTCTCCAAGCACATAATGCTCAAGAGGTTTAAATGCAAACTCTGGTTTGGCTCCCCATTCTTTTACAAGCTGGTTGTCTTCTTCGGATTTGCCCACTGGGACTTCTTTGGCACACTGATTGGGAATGATCGATAACTCGTATTTAAGTTTTTGATCTAATTCATCCGCTTCTTGCATTAAAGCTTTTACGGCTTTGGATATCTCTTGGGTCTTACTGATGATGTCTGAAGCATCTTGTTTATTTTTCTTTAGCTCTGCCACCTGCTTACTGATCGCATTGAGTTCTGCTTTTTGCGTATCCGCTTCAAATACTTTTTTCTTACGAGCCTCATTCATCTCAAGAATTTTATCCACAGCACTAGGATCAGCACCTCTATGGGACAGATTTTGCTTATAAACTTCTCTTGGAAGCATACCCCATTTTTCATCTAATTTGTCAGACTCAAGCCACTTAAGGTCGATCACAGTTGCCTCCCTGGTTGCAACAGCCTACATTTACCACACTAATTGCTATGGATCACGCTGGCATTTGTATTTTATAGCTTCGGAGCTAAATTTATATACATGCCTAAGAGCAATAACAAGAAAACAAAAAAGGAGTCAAAGACAAGAATTTTCATCAATCCCGCTCGTCCCAAGGCCTTCAAGAACAGCCCCGCAAAGACTACTCCCACAAAGATAAAGCCAAAGGTATCATACCCTATCAACTGTCTTCCAACTAAAGACACCACAAACCCAACAAAAAATGCGGATAAGGATTTTACTAAAAAGTGGAGGGCCTTCTTTTTTATATTTCCGTTGCGACTGTATTCACTATCCAAAGCTGTGTCCTTTTAATCAATCTTCGTTTCCAGACTTCTCATACGCCCTACAATCTGATCTCTATCCTTCGCGTTGGGATTGAGGATGAGATATCTTTTGTAGGCTTCCATGGCTAAAGGAAAATCCCCTTTTTGCTCAAAAATAAGTCCATTTTCTCGCCACACCACAGGGTTACCTGGCTCTAAGTTAATGGCCTTTTCCACCATTTTTTGGGCTTTATCCAAATCTCCAGAAAAACGATAACATCTAGATAAATCAATATAGACCGTGCCCTGCGGTGGGGCAATATCAATGGCCTGCTGGTAAGCGCCTGCACATAATTTATGATAGGAGATCATCTTAGCATAGGTGGCCCGTTTTTCATTCTCTAGATGTTTGGCATTCTCCTCTGTGATCGTCTCGTTATTCAGATTCCCCAATGCCCCTCTTTGGGACTCGCCTAAATTAAAGTAAATTTGGGCCGATAAAATATAGGGTTCGTAATTATCTGGATAGTTTCGAATCTCTTCTTGAGCCTCTTTAAGAGCCTCCTCCAGTTTACCTTGTGCATAATAAACCTGAGCCATATTCAAATAAACATTGGGATACCTTGGGTTAATGGCCAGAATACGCCTGAACTGCTTGATGGCCTCGTCAAACTGTCGCCCTTCAATATAAATCTTGCCCGCTTCAAAAAGTGGTTCCGCATCCGAGGGGTCCACACCATGTGCATCAAGAAAGTAGTTCAGCGCTTGATCCTTTTGACCTCGCTCCTTAAGAACCTTCCCCAAAACCATATAAGCACTCTTGGCTTTAGCATCAAATTGCAGAGCCTCTCGCGCCACTCGTTCTGCTTCTTGTAGTTTCTGGTCCTCATATAAGACCTCAGCCAAAGCCACACGGTATGCGGGCTCAAGCGGGAAACTGTTGATCCTATTTGTTAGATACTCCATAGAGGAAAAGATACCTTGGCTTTTATAAAGAACCTTACCGTGAGTGGTGTGCACTTCTACGTTACGCGAATCGTTTTCGCCTGCGCGCACAATATACTGGAAGGCCTTATCATTATCACCCAAATCCAATAATGCTTTAGCCATCAAAATGAGTGTGCCCGTGTCGGCATCATAAATCTTTAAGGCCTCATTACAGTAGCCGACGGCTAATTTTGGATTTCCTCTTTTAAGCTCCAAAGAAGCTAGGCCCCTAAATATTTCATAACTTCTCGGCGCTCTGTTTCTGCCTTTTAATAATACTTTCAGTGCAGCATCAAAATCATAACGAGCAATATAAAAACTGGCGGCTGTCACATAGGCTTCGATCAGTGTCGGATCAGCCAAAATAGCATTTTCAATCCAACGAATCGCATCCATGGAAAAGCTCAGCTCCCACAAACACTGAGCTGTTTTAAGTGCTGCATACCCGTTTTGCGGATCTAACTTGTAAGCCTCTTTAAAAAAGGCCTGAGCAGTAGCACACCCTGACTCTTGCAAACTCTGTTCACCCTCAATCACAAGTTGCTGCGCTAATACTTTTTTACGTCCTACTTTATTGTTTCCACCCAGTTCAATAGCAAGGTTTTTAGCAATGGTATTTCCAGGGTTATAGTTATAGGCGGCCACAGCGTATTCTAAAGCGGCTTTCCTGTTCTTTTCACTGAGTGCCACCTCTGCTAACACCAAGTAGGCTTCTGAAAGTTTCTTTTTATTAGCTTTATTATTAGCCACTAGCATAAAGGCTTTCTGTAGAGTGCTCTTTGAGACTTTTGGTTTTCTAAATGCCCGATACTCCAAAACACCCTTGATGAGCATCGCATCGACGAATGCAGGATTGATGGCTAAAATTCTTTGAGCTGACTTATAGGCTTCATTAGATTTACCCAACTCTTTTTGCACATCTGCCAAAGCCTGCCACATCACTGTAAACTCGTTGTTACTCGTTTGAGTAGAAAGCGCTTGGCTTCGAGCAATGGCAGCACTTAAATACCCTTCAGCAGAAATAAGATCTCTACGGGAGGCCTTAAGGTATCCATTAAAATAACTGAACGTCACGTTGGACGCGCCCTCTTCACTATCTAAGACGTCATCTACAACTTTTTGAGCTTCTTGGTACTGAGCTCTCACCATAAAATCAACAAACCGACAGGTTTTCCCTTGAAAACCAAAACGATCTACTGAGGTTGCTTTTTTTGTAACAACACTTACTGCGTTGAGATCTCTTGAGTTCTTTTCTGTGTAATCCCAAAGATGAAAATATGAAAAGCAAAGTAGTGCTAATGCTTCTTTGTTATTTGCTGTACTTTCTAAAACTTGAATCAACTCATTTTGTGCATCCCTAAAATCTGCAAAGGTACCTTGTCTGATTTTTGCATAGGCCAAGGTGACTTTGCTCTCTTCAAGCTCCCTTGCAATTTTATTTTGGTTAAACCTTGGTGGTCGAAGTTTAAACTCGTCTCCAGTAATAGAATCTACTTTCTCTGGCCAGAAAAAATACGCCGCAGCAGTTAAAGCCATGAGAATAATCGCAATCCCGAAATATCTATTATACTTCTCAACCAGTGTTATCTTTTGATGTTTTTGAATATCAAAAACATCTTTCTGCGAAAAAAGGGCGGCAGGACTGGCTTTGGCTTTTGCCCCTTCTGTTGTCACAATTTGTTTTTCTGTCGTTGTGATACCACTTGGGACTTCCGCAATAATAGGCTTTGTGATTCTTGAAGTCTCATCTCCGTAGCCCGTATCTTTGGGAGCCTCAATGGCTAAAGTTTTTGTGTTCTCATCATTATTTAAAACCGCGGTCTTATCTGAAGTCGAAGTTTGAGTGATGGACTTAGTTTTGCTGTTACTTTTTTCAGTAATACTTTTGCTTGTAGAATTCGTAGATGTCACCTTTGGACTCTCAGCAGGTTCAGAGGAACGTCCACGCCGATTCCCTGACAGCGCGTTAAGCAGCTCGTCAAAAAAGGCCACTTCTTTAGTAACAGAAATCCATTTGCCTTCTGGATAGGCAGCTACAGAATCCTCTTCTGTAATTAAACCTTGGTGAATTCTTTGTATGACCTCTGAGGTATCAAAGGGTCCTGCAATTCTTCCCAGGGCGTCTCTTGTGATCCACTTTTGTGCCATCTCACTCCAGTTCCAAAACGGTTTTCAGCTCCAGACTGGAACCAACCCGTAACATCTTAATATTACTTGTCTTTTTTGTATACATACGAAGTCGCTTCTAGACCTGGTTCCAAAGTCATACTTTTATTCTAAACAACTTATTCCCAAATCAAAATAAAAAAGAGAAGAAGACGTCTCAAGTTGGCACACCACTTGCCTATAGAGAGGTGTATGAAGATGACGTATTTAGTAAAATCACATTGGAAAAAAATCTTACTTTCGGTTTACGTTGTAGCCGTTTTAGTGATCTCAGCCACTGTCAGAGCTGAAAGCACAATCGACCCTCAAGCTTTGAAATTGGAACTAGACCAGATCAAGGCTGAACTGAGCTTTTTAAAAGAACGTAAATTACTTGATATTCAAGCTAATGATATGAGCACTGGACATGTCAGTGCTTCTGCCCAAAGTCTTGTTGGACATTTTGAAGTGACACCTTTGCAGTTTGAAAACACCAACAAGGTGTACTTTATAGCTCTTCCAAGCCAAGCTCGGTTTACTGTAGAACTCAATTCCTCTGATATTGACTTTGAGCGTTTAGATTTACATGGTCTGTATCAAGTTGAAGGCTTTGTGGTGAAACAAGCTCTTCCATCGCGCCCCCAATTTTTACCTAATTTGATTGTGACAAGTATCAAAATACAAAGATAGCCCCTCTTTCTTTGTCTCCTGCCTACTTGGCACTCCGCCCTGGTTTTCTCCCCTCTTAAACCAGGGCTTTTTTTTATGGTCGATCCATCCTAACTCTAAGCTTATATCTTAATTTTGGAGACAGCTTTGACACTGTTTCCGTCCTGACATGGTCACGTCGAATGAAAGGATCACCTCAGTGAGACCTCTGCGACTTACAGGTCTTTTTCTCTTTGTGTTTTAGCGCCCAGCGATGCCAGTTTGTTTTCTAGATTTTCATAACCTCGATCCAAATGATAGATGCGCTTTACATAAGTCACACCATCTGCAATCAGCCCCGCTAACACTAACGAAGCGCTGGCTCTAAGGTCTGTGGCCATAACGGTGGTCCCACTGAACGCAGGACGTTTACCTTTAACTACCGCAGTCCTAGTATTCACCTCTATCTCCGCACCCAGTCTATTCAACTCAGGCACGTGCATAAATCTATTCTCAAAAATGGTTTCCTTCACAGATCCCACACCCTCGCAAGCACACAGCAATGTCATAAATTGTGCCTGTAAGTCTGTAGGAAAACCTGGATGGGGCATAGTTGTGATATTTGTACTTTTCAGTCTTCCCAGTGTGGCATCCACTTCAATCCAATTATTGCCAATTTCTACTTTCACACCTGTTTCTTTAAGCTTTTCTAAGAAAGCCTCTAGATGCTCTGGGTTACACTCTGTAACCTTAACCTTTCCACCAGTGATGGCGCCCGCAATCAATAAGGTCCCTACTTCTATACGATCCGCAATCACTTCATGCTTTACCGCATGAAGTTGGTCCACACCCTCAATCTCGATAATGGAGGTTCCTAAACCTTTAATTTTTGCACCCATTTTAATGAGCATTTCTCCTAAGTCGACCACTTCAGGTTCACGTGCGGCATTGTTAATGACTGTGGTTCCTTTTGCCAAAGTGGCTGCCATTAAAATATTTTCGGTCCCACCCACTGTCGGCATATCAAAAGCAATGTGAGCACCACTCAGGCCCTCTGGGGCTGAGGCGTAAACATATCCATCTTTAAGTTCTACTTGAGCGCCCATTTTTTTTAAGGCTTCTAAATGTAAATTGATGGGACGCGAGCCAATGGCACATCCCCCTGGCAAACTGACCTTAGCGGTTTTTTCCTTTGCCACTAGGGGCCCCAAACATAAAATACTAGCACGCATTTTCCTTACGATGTCATACGGAGCTTCTTTTTCGATCGTCGAGGGTCGGTCAATGATCAAACGACCATTGTTGTAATCCGACTGACATCCCAGCACCTCTAACAAAGCAATGGTGGATAATGTGTCTGCAAGATGAGGGACTTTATTCAACTCAAATTTTCCTTCAGCAAGCAATGTTGCAAATAAAATAGGTAAACTGGAGTTTTTTGCTCCGCTAGCTTTCACCTCACCCATCAGCTTTTGCCCACCTTCAATTTTAATTCTATCCATGCTTAGACTCCCTCATCTAAATGCCAAAATCTATCTACCTGAAATTGATCTCTTAAGATTTTATAGGTCCAACCTTGAGCTTCCGCATAGGTTCCCAGTTCTCCAGCTTGACCCTCTCCAAATTCAAAATAGATTGTACCCTTTGCTTTAATATTATTTTTACTCCAAATAGACCAACCCTTTAGATAGGCGTAACCATCATCATCCGCGTACAAAGCATGAGGAGGTTCATAGAGCTTCACATTGTCATCAACTCTTTGATCTTCACTAGCAATATAAGGCGGATTAGAAACAATCAGGTCTAATTTTTGTCCTGCTAATAGGTTTTGCGCTTCGATCAGACTAGAACTAATTGCATATCTATTTTCATCAATCTTATGATTTCTTAAATTCCTAAGAGTGACTGCCACTGCTCCTGGTGAGTCTTCTACAAAAAATACTTTTGATTGCGGATATTCCAGCAACAGACTTATACCAATACACCCACTGCCTGCACCAATATCCATGATGAGTTGAGGTGTGCGCCCTTGGTTTTTTAAATCTTTAATTACAAGTTCTACAAGATATTCAGTTTCCGTTCTAGGAATGAGAACATTGTTATCTACATAAAATTTATGTTTATAAAAAAAGTGTTCATTTAAAATATATGATAACGGATAGCCCTGTTGAAGACTGTAAGCCTCTTTTTCCAATAAACTTAAATCCCGCTTGGAAATCTCTTCTTGTGACCCGATGATCAAAGAAAAATCCTTTTGCAGCTGAAATTCAATAAGAGCGCGAGCATCTGGCTCAGACAGTTCGTATTTATTTTTGATAAAGCTATAAATTTCTTTAAGAATCAAATTTAGCCCTCACCTTGAGAACGCTTTAGCGCTTCAGCTTGGAAGTAGGTGATCAAGGGATCTACGACCAACGACATATTCCCGCCCATAATCTCGTCAATACGATGTAATGTTAAACCAATTCTGTGATCGGTCACACGAGTCTGAGGGAAATTATAAGTTCTGATTCTTTCGGATCTATCACCTGTACCGATCTGACTTAAACGCTGATCGGAGGCTTCTTTAATCTTACGTTCCTCTTCTGCCGCTTGCAGTCGTGAGTATAAAATTTTAAATGCCTTTTCACGGTTTTGAATCTGAGATCGACCATCCTGACAAGTGACCACAATGCCCGAAGGAAGATGTGTCAATCTGACAGCAGAGTCTGTGGTGTTAACGTGCTGTCCACCCGCACCACTTGATCTGTACACATCCACTTTGACATCCTTAGGATCAAGTTTAATATCCACTTCAGTGGCTTCTGGTATCACCGCCACGGTAATTGTCGACGTATGAACACGGCCTTGAGTTTCTGTTTGCGGAACTCTTTGCACTCGATGAACACCACTTTCGTATTTCATTTTACTAAAAACTTTGGCACCCGATATACTGGCAATGATCTCTTTGGCTCCACCTGCATTACCATCAGCAAAAGACATCAGGTCTACTGACCATGACTGGGACTGAGCATAGTGTTGGTACGCACGAAACAATTCCTCAGCAAACAGACTGGCCTCATCACCACCTGCGCCTGCTCTGATTTCTAAAATCACGTTCTTGTCGTCGTTGGGGTCTTTGGGTAAAAGACTGATTTTAAGTTCTTGTTCCAGCAATTCTAATTCAGGTTCTAGTTGTCCTAACTCTTCTTTGGCTAAATCCCGAAGTTCTTCATCCTTCTCATCAATCAACAACTGTTTATTATCTTGGATTTGTTTTTTGATTCCTGCATATTTGCGATAGGCCTCAACGATAGGTTGCAGTTCGGAAAACTCTCTCATTAGCTGTTGATATTTTTTCTGGTCGTTTGCAACCTCAGGACGTTGCAAATCTCTTTCCACTTTTTCAAACTTTCTTTCTACTTCTTGTAGTTTGTCGAACATGAATCCTGCCTTAATTTCAGAGACACTCTTTATGGATATAGGATACCGATGGATTTTAAATAAAAAAAGGTCCTTTTGCTAACAAAAGGACCTTTAAAAGTTCTAAATGAATATCTAGTTTTTTGAGAAACGAGCGTACTTCTTCTTGAAACGATCAATACGTCCTTCAGTATCAAGAACTTTTTGTGTTCCTGTATAGAAAGGGTGTGAAGCACTAGAAATCTCAACTTTGTAAAGCGGGTACTCTTTACCGTCTTCCCACTCAATAGTTTCTTTGGTTTGAACTGTTGAGTAAGTTAAAAAAGCAAAGTCTGCTGAAATGTCTTTGAAAACAACGGGTCTGTAATTGGGATGAATGTCTTTTTTCACTATCTTGCTCCTGCTTGGAAAGCCTACTTTATAGTCTTCCTAGAATTAAAAATCAATGTTTCATTAAAGCTTTTTTAAGGTTGGCAAATACCTAAAATATCCTGTGTTTTTATATAGTTACGGCCTATGGTCAAAATTACTGGCTTTTTATAGCTCAGAAACTCAGGTTCCTTAGCCGCAGATGTATTCGCGAATGCTCTCCTAAGAGGCACTCCCTTAGTAAAACACAACGGGGATTAGAGCAAAAAAAAGGGGAGATCATTTGCCTCTCTCCTCCTCGCCGCTACTGATTCATGCCCTTTAAAAAGTCAATGTTGGTCTTGTCTGATTCTAACTTGCCCAACAAGAACTCCATACTGTCTACCACATTCATGGGGGCTAGAACCTTTCTAAGAATCCACAATCTGTTCAAGTCAGCCTTATCTGTCAGCAGGTCTTCTTTACGCGTACCTGACTTATTGATGTCCATACATGGGAAGATACGTTTTTCCATCAATTTACGATCCAGTAAAATTTCAGCGTTACCAGTTCCTTTAAATTCTTCAAAAATGACCTCGTCCATTCTTGAACCCGTATCAATCAGCGCGGTAGCAATAATAGTGAGACTTCCGCCTTCTTCAATGTTTCTCGCCGCACCAAAAAATCTTTTAGGTCTGTGCAGAGCATTGGAGTCCACACCCCCAGAAAGAATCTTTCCAGATGGTGGCACAACCGTGTTGTAGGCGCGCGCAAGTCTTGTAATCGAGTCCAGCAAGATCACAACATCGTGCTTATGCTCCACCAACCGCTTGGCCTTTTCAATGACCATTTCAGCCACTTGAACGTGTCGTGTTGGTGGCTCGTCAAAGGTCGAGCTGACCACTTCGCCCTTCACATTACGTGACATGTCTGTCACCTCTTCAGGACGTTCATCAATCAACAGTACGATAAGTGTCACTTCAGGGTGATTGGCCGTAATAGCGTTAGCAATATTCTGTAGAATGACCGTTTTACCTGTTCTAGGAGGAGCCACAATAAGGGCTCTCTGGCCTTTACCTAAGGGGGCCATAAGATCAATCACTCGGGTCGTGTACTCTGAAGGGTTGTGCTCTAGCTTTAGTTTTTCACAAGGATAAAGTGGCGTTAAGTTGTCGAATAGAATTTTATCTTTGGCGTGCTGAGGCGGCTCATAGTTGAGCGCATCCACCTTTAAAAGAGCAAAATATCTTTCTCCTTCTTTAGGTGGTCTTACCGTCCCTACAACCGTATCGCCCGTTCTTAGACCAAAACGACGAATTTGTGATGGGCTCACGTAAATGTCATCTGGACCTGGCAGATAGTTATAGTCAGGAGATCTTAAAAACCCATACCCATCTGGCAGAATTTCAAGAACACCATCTCCATAAATGTCCCCTAAGGTTGCAGCCCTTCTAAGGATTTCAAATACTAACTCTTGGCGTCTGAGCCCCGCCGCATTTTCAACCTTAAACTTCGTTGCAAGGTCCGTAAGGTCGTTAATCTTCTTTTGTTTAAGGTGTTTTGAACTCAGTTCTTTTTTCTCTTGTTCTGTAAGATCAATATCTGAAAGGTCAATTTCAGATACAGGCACTCTTTCGATCTCGTCTATCCCTTTGCCACCCATAACATGACCATCCTCTTCAAACCCCTGTCTTTTTCGGCGTTGCTGACCATTGCTATTATTACCATTACGTTGATCGCGATTATTATGATTATTCTTGTGACGACCAAACTTCTTATGATTATTATATTTTTTTTCTCGATTATCCTCTTGGCGACTCGGGCTTTCTTCTCTTTCAGTATTTTGAGATGTACTTTCTGTTTTCGCGCTTACCGCTTCAGGCGAAGGCTCTGGGGCTCGCCCCGCATCGTCTTTACCCGCAGTTTTTTCAGTTTTGGGTGCAACCTCTACTACTTTTTTACTTTTGGTTGCTGTTTTCTTAGAGCTTTTTTTTATTTCTTCTGTTTCATCAGACATCGGAATCCTTGTATTTTATGATTATTTTTTTAAAGACTGCTTGGTTTATTTGATTTTAAATTTTAGTTAATTTTGACCCACTTCAAAAATTCTGTTTACCACGAACTTCTATATTTACATAAAAGGCTATTATGTTCTGGGAGATTCCAAGATCATTTAAAAGCCATATCTTGTCAACCCCAAAGTCTAGAGGATTTATTTCAGATCATAAACTTACTGGCCCTGAGGCTAGGTAACCCCCAAAAATATCTACATTTTTTAAAGAATTGCCTCAAATCCTTTGTGGTATTGCCGAAGAGAACATTGGAGGTAGTTATGTCTGTTGGTTCAAATTCTGGGGCACCAGCACCAAGGTTTCCAGTCGAACTCGATGTCGAGTTTCGAAAGAGTTATGGCAGAGATGCCATTGGTGGTACACTAAAGAATATTAGCATCAGCGGCGCGTTTCTAGAAAACTCTCATCCTGACATACAAGAAAACGACAAGCTACACATTACTATCAATGTGAGTGGGCGCGAACGCATCTTAAATGCCACTGTGGTTTGGAAAAACCAACGTGGTTGTGGAGTGAAATTTTCTCCATTTAACAACAAAGACATCCAAATCGTTGACGATCTTATTTATTTTTTAGAGTCGAAACGAGAGAAACGAAGAGATGTTTTAGACAATATTTTTAAAAAAGTGGCTTAACCTAACTTGTCGATTTATTGATCTGGGTTAGCTATAAATAAAAAGGGCTTTGACAGCCCTTTTTTTATTCTTATTGTACCTTGATCTTAATTCATGAGGTTGGCTTTACAGATCAATACGAGTTTTAGTTTGCTCATCAATCTGAGTGTTTCCAGCAAAATCAAAATCATCTACACCCACAGATTCACGCTTACCACGTCGTCTACGAGCAATGAAGAATAGACCCGCTAGGATCAACGCACCACCAGCACCAAGGCTGATCTTGTCAATCATAGACTGATCCAAACCAAATGGGCCTAAGTTTTTAGTTCCTGCATTTTTGAAGTTGTCTGGTATTGCTTGAGCCGCGGCATCTTGTCCACTCATGCCCGTATCCAAACCATCATCAAAACTAGTATCATTCGCGGCTTGATCTCCAAAACCTTGATCAAAGTCATCATTAAACCCTTGATCAAAATCGGGCTGCACTTCCGTCACGGCACCCTCATTGGCGGCAACTTGGTTATTATCCTCAGCAAAATCATCAAAACCTGCATCGAAGTCAGGCTCTACAGTTCCTGAACCTGCATTGTTCATATTTGTGGTCACAGATAGTGGCTCTTCTTCAGCAGGTTCGATCAATTCAGGTTGATTGTTTTGAGCCAATGTTGGCGCTGCTGCAATTCCATCAGGAAAGTATCTTAAGTTATGATTTCTTGATACGGCCCACTTGGACTCAACATCTGGGTTTGTCGCCCAAACTTCCATCCAACTTCTTGGATGACCTAATAAGTCTTGTGCTACTTTTCGGATACTTTGACCAGATCTGATTTCCTGATACTGCGCTTGTGCTCCAATATCATCATAATAAAACATCATTCGATTATTATCATTTGGACGATTAGGAGAGTTGTAATAAATCTTTTCGCCCACTTTTAAGTTATTTGGCTTTATTGTAGGGTTGAGCTGCTGTAAATTGGCTGAACTGTTAGACCCATAAATTTTATCTTTAATAGATTTTAAAGTATCTCCCTCTCTGACTATATAAAGAGTATTTAACAAAATACCCGCTCTATTGAATGGAGAGGCCGCCATTTTTTGTACGGGTACAAGATTCTTGGCCACAGCATCCACTGTGTCACCCACACCAAATGTTTGACCCACACCTGTCTCAGCTTTTGATCCTAAAAGCTGAGATGCCGTTGGGCCACCACCTACAGGGGTTTCCTCTGTAGTCACTATGTTTTCTCTGGCTACCGCTTGCTCTTGCTCACCAAACAGATCATTTTCAGAAATGACATCGTTTGAGTCTACGATATTTTGTTGGGTCTCGAAATCATCGGCAAAGGCATCTTCAAAGCTCAGGTCGTTACTTCCTGCGCCGCCATCCGCAACATCCATATTGTCAAATTCTGCAAACACGTCGTCTTCATCAATATCTAGATCGCCCGCACCTGCAACAGCTGTGTCTTCGTCATCTAAATCAAAGCTTTCATTTTTGGCAACGCTTTCGTCTGTCATGAACTCATCAAATTCGTCAAACTCCGCATCTGATCCATCAGCAAAGTCTGTTTCAAAATCACTGGATTCATCAAAGTTCTCGCCTTCAAACTCATCGAACTCAACATCAGATAAAAGCTCGGCGTCGTCGCTAATATCCAAGTCACTATCTACACCCTCAAGGTCTACAGCGACACCACTTTCTTCTAAGACATCTTCATCACTAAAAAAGTCTTCAGCATTAAACTCACCTGTTTTTTCAATGTCTTCAATTTCAGAAATGCTCAGATCATCTTGTCCTACGTTGTTTGAAGAGCACGAGATGACCGTCAATAATGAAAACATTAGGATCGGTATTAGAATTATTTTTTTCATAGCTGCCAACACTCCTAGACGTTTCTTCATAATACAGTACACCATACATTATAATGGTGTGAAAAGAGATTTTTCACACCCAGCCCTTGATCTATTACTGCCAACAAGCACCTTAGTTTCTATTTGATCTTATTTTTGTGATTCTTTTTTTGTGTTAATTCTGTGTTAATCCACTTAAAAGGTGTTCCGATTCCGATTTTGTTTTTCTCAAACCATCCCTGATTCACTTCCAGTGCGTATTGAGCCCGCTTCTGACTGACGATGGAGTCTATTTTTTTATCCAGAAAACTCTTAACAGGTTTCATTTCTGCGATTTCTACTAGTTTTTTATTCTTATCAAAAAACCCTATAGATAAAGGGATCAAGGTGTTTTTCATCCAAAAACCCCTGTGGTCCTCACCTTCATAAACAAATAACATCCCGTAATTCTCTGGAATTTGTTTCACAAACATCAAACCACGTTCTTTTTGCTTCATGGTCTTTGCCACATCCACATCAAGAACCTGGCTGCCAAGCTGAATTTTAGACTTTTCAAATACCACCTCAGACTTTGGGCTAGCAGAAACACTAGACCAAAGTAAGAGCGCTAAAATCCCAAAGCTACTTGTTAATAATACTTTTTGCTGCGCCATGCCTTATTCCTCGGGTTGAAACTTTGTACGAATCCATCCCAAAGAATTTCATAGATTCCTCAAGGATTGCAAGTCCCACTGGTAAAACATCTGCTCTCTTGGCCTCAATAAAGGGATACTCTTGTAATCTCTGCTCGAGGTTTTTGTACGAGTAACTTTCTGTTAATTGCTTTAAGTGATCTTGGGTCAAAACGAAATCCTCAATTTGATCATCATCAAACTTTCCTAACACCAGAGCAACAGCGTTCGTGGGTGTTCCCGATACTGCCATCAAGAAGTCTAAAGCGTTCTGTTCTTTAATTCGTTTCAGAGTCTCACTCTGTAATAATGCACTTCGAATGCCTTCGCGAACTTTAAATTCTCGATTTATGAAATCATGGGCTGTGGAATATCTTTCAGTAAATCTTACCGCTCCCATATCTAAACTGGTTCGTAAAACAATCTCACCTCTCTGAGCCAAAATATATTCTGTCGAACCCCCACCAATATCTACAATCACACCCGTGTGTTCTGTAAAATAATCTCTGACACCCTCAAAGGTCATCTGAGCTTCTTCTTCGCCAGATAAAATTCTAATGGGGATTCCGTACTTTGTTGCTAATCCTAGAAATTCCTCTTTATTCTTGGCATCACGCGCAGCACTGGTGGCTACACCTAAAACGTGTTCAACGCCATACTGTCTGAAAAGATCAGAAAACCTCTGGAAGGCTTGCTCAGCTCTGTTTAGAGCCGAGAGCGAAAGCCTTTTATCCTGATCTACCCCTTCTGACAGACGAGTTAAAATCACCTCATCATGAAGTTTTGTAATATTACCCAAGGGATCTGCTTTAAAGATCAAGCAAATGAATGAATTCGAACCTAAATCCACAGCGGCGGCAATCATGGTTTCCCTTTTCCTAATAGTTAAAATTCCAACTAACCCAAAAGTCTTTTTAGAATTTCATTCACCTTATCTGGATTAGCCTGTCCCTTAGATTCACGCATAATTTGACCCACAAAAAATCCAAATAGTTTTGTTTTACCAGATCTGTATTCAGATGTCTGACTTGGATTTTTATCTAACACGCTTTGAACCAAGGCTTCAATCTGTCCTTCGTCTGTAATCTGGGTTAAGCCTTGGCTGGCCACGATGTCCTTGGGTGATTTACTTGGGCTTCCTGATCTACTGGATTGCCACATTTCATCAAAAACGGATTTTGCGATCTTGCCTGATATGGTTTTGTTATCGATCAAAACAATCAGCTCCGCAAAGTCTTCTGCTTTGATAAGGTTCTGCGAAAATTCTAAGTTTTCTTCATTTAGCCTACGCAACAACTCACCCATAATCCAATTCGATGTCGCTTTAGGGTTTTTAGAAAGCTCTGCGGCTTTTTCGAAAAATACCGCCATATCTCGGTCTTGGATCAAAACATGAGCGTCATATTCTGGAAGACCCAGCTCTTGTTGAAAACGCTCTGCTTTTTTCAGAGGAAGCTCTGGTAAATTTTTTTTAATTTCTTCGATAAAGCCTTGCTCCAAATATACTGGCAATAGATCTGGGTCAGGGAAATACCGATAGTCCTGCGCCTCTTCTTTACTGCGCATAGAAAACGTTTTGCCCTTAGAAGAATCAAACAAACGCGTTTCTTGAACAATAGTGCCACCCTCTTCATAGACGTCAATTTGTCTTAAGATTTCAAACTCAAGTGCTTTTTCAATAAATTTAAAGGAGTTAATATTTTTGATCTCTACCCTTGTACGAAATTGAGTCTCGTCGGTTTTCATAACGCTGACGTTGCAATCACATCTTAAAGAACCCTCTTCTAAGTTTCCATCACAGACGTCCAGATACTGTAAAATGGACCGAATAGTTCTGGCATATTCCGCCGCTTCTTCGGGGGCCCCCATATCTGGGCCAGATACTATTTCTAACAAAGGGACACCACTTCTATTGTAATTGATTAAGCTTTGGCTTCCATCGTGAATAGATTTTCCTGCGTCTTCTTCCATGTGGGCTCGCTCAATTCTGATTCTTTTTTTCTGATCACCCAATAAAAACTCAACATAACCTTCGTAACAGATCGGCAGTTCAAATTGTGATATCTGGTAACCTTTAGGTAAATCTGGATAGAAATAGTGTTTTCTGGCAAAAACAGATCTGTCTCGGATTTGACAGTTAAGTGCTAGACCCGTCTTTACAGAAAACTCAATGGCTCTTTTATTTGGAACAGGCAATGCACCAGGCATTCCCATACTCACCGCAGAGATGTTCTCATTGTCCGCACTACCAAAAGCCGCTGAATCTACAGAAAACATCTTCGATACAGTTTGCAACTGCGCATGAATCTCTAAGCCAATCACAGCCTTCCATCCATTGGGTATATTAAAAGCCATTGGGCACCTCTTTATAAAATTCAAAACTCTCTTCTAAGTTGAGAGCAACATCAAACATGGATTGCTCATCAAAAGCGTTTGCTGTGATTTGAATACCTGTAGGTAAACCATTTTCATCCGTCGATATGGGCACAGCCATTCCAGGTAGACCACAAAGATTTGTGGCCGTCGTAAAATAGTCATTCAAAAACATCTTTAATGGATCCTGCACTCGTTCACCAATCTTAAAGGCAGGCGTAGCCGCAACTGGTGATACAATCACATCGCAACCTTTAAAGGCTTCAAGGTACTGATCACGCAACATACGTCTGACCTGGCAAGCCTTACCGTAAAAGGCATCATAATACCCTGCTGATAAAGCAAATGTTCCTAGTAAGATCCGACGCTGCACCTCTTCACCAAAGGCCTCGCCTCTATTTCTAGAATAAAAATCTTCTAAACTTTTTGCTGGACGAGATTCAAAATCAGAACGATATCCATAGCGAACACCATCGTATCTCGACAAATTGCTTGAAGCTTCGCTGGCCGCAACTAAATAGTAGATCGGGATCGCATATTCTGAAAAAGGAATGCTTACTTCTACAATTTCTGCACCATTTTTTTTCAATGTTTCTAAAGCCAAGTCCCATGCTTTTTTCACAGAAGCATCCACTTCAGAATTGATGTACTCTTTAACGACACCAATTTTTTTACCTTTCACATTCGCACTGATATTCTTAGTCCACTGTGGTACTGCTTTATTTACAGACGTATTATCAAAGGGATCTGCGCCGCACATATGCTCCAAACTAAGAGCGGCGTCTTTGACTTTTAAAGTCATTGGACCTGCCTGATCTAAACTTGATGCAAATGCCACAATCCCATAACGGCTGACTCTACCATAGGTAGGCTTCACACCCACAATCCCGCAAAAACTGGCAGGCTGTCTGATTGACCCGCCTGTATCTGTTCCCAAAGCCATAGGAGCCAAACGCGCGGACACGCTCGCAGCAGAACCTCCACTTGAACCTCCTGGCACATACTCTGCATTCCACGGATTTTTACTTGCCCCAAAGCAAGAGGTTTCATTACTTGATCCCATCGCAAACTCATCCTGATTGCACTTACCTAAAAGCACCATTCCTGAATTTTGCAGTTTATGGATCACCGTCGCAGAATACGGAGGAACAAAATTCGACAACACCTTAGATGCCGCTGTTGTCAGCAAGCCCTTTGTGCAAAACATCTCTTTAGCCGCATACGGTACACCAGCCACAGGCGAAAGACTTTCACCTTTTGCCCTTAATTCATCTATTCTTTGTGCTTCATCAAGAGCTTTCGTATTTACAGTCACTATACTGTTGATATTTTTGTCCAAAGATTCAATTCTTGATAAATAAAATTCAGTTGCTTCTTTGGAACTTATTTTTTTACTTTCTAGATTTTGTGATAATTCAAATAGGCCCATGCTTAAAAGCGACATCTTACTCTCCTCCCACAACTGGTGGAACTTTAACCAAACGACCCTTCACTTCTGGGGCCTGGCTTAGGGTATTTGCCACAAACTCATCATCTGATAAGGCTTGGTCTTCTCGAAATATGGGCCGATCATCGTGGGGGGTCACTAAGGGCTCTACACCATCTGTATTTATGGACTGAATTTGAGCAAAGTAATCTAGTATTCCTTCTAGTTGCTTCTCGATCTCAGCCTTCTTTGCATCTGCAATTTGCAGTCTTGCTAAACTCGCTATTTTATTTATATCAATTTTCATATCTTATCCTATCTCACACCCTCGTTATGGTCCGATTTGCTGCGTCGCGTATCCCGCTACAAACCCTCCTGACTTCCTTTTGTAAAAGGCTTTCCTGCGGGATTCAAGTTCTATTTAATAATAAAAAACCGTAGTATTATATTTCTGTTTTTTAAGACCTGCTTCTTAAAAACATTTGGAACAAGGGAATTATGAATAAAACGTCCATTAAAGAAGAACTCAAAGAACTACGCCAAAAGATTCAACATCATAACTACCTCTACCATGTTCTGGACACCCCAGAAATCACGGACTTTGATTACGATCAAATGTTTCAAAGACTCCTTGAACTGGAGTCCCAACACCCAGAACTCATTACAAACGATTCGCCCAGCCAAAGAGTCGGCGGCGAGACATTAAGTTCTTTTACCAAGGTCTCCCATCGCCTACCCATGCTTTCATTACAAAACACCTATTCTGCCGATGAACTTGTGCAATTTCATGAACGACTCCTTAATTTTTTAAAAGGACAGGGCCATTTCACTTACTTCTGCGAACCCAAATTTGACGGCTTAGCCGTTGAACTTGTCTACGAAGATGGAGTGTTGATTAAAGCCCTCACCCGTGGAGATGGAGTTACAGGCGAAGACATCCTCTCTAATATCAAAACCATTTCCTCGATTCCCTTAACTCTCAGCTGGAATCAAAAATTACCCCTTCCACGCATTTTAGAAGTTCGAGGTGAAGTTTTGATGTTTAAAAAAGACTTTGCCCGCCTTAATGAAAGTATCCAACTTGAAGGTAAAAACACTTTTGCTAACCCTCGTAACGCTTCAGCAGGCAGTTTAAGGCAGCTTGATCCCAAGGTTGCAGCTTCTAGGCCCCTACGTTTTTTCGCTTATGCTCCAGGAATTATTGACGGTTTAAAACTTCATTCACAAATGGAATTCTTTCAACTCATACGGGATTTGAAAATACCTAATGCTTTCGACTTTCCTCTGGGCAAAGACACTTCAAACACTACCGATATATCTGATTTTGACCTCTATCAAGTGTGTAAGACCCCAGAAGACGTTGTTCGATACTATAGACAAATGGAGTCTTTAAGATCTCAACTTCCTTTTGAAATTGATGGCGTTGTGATCAAAGTGAACGAGTTTTCCATTCAAGACATTTTAGGACAGGTGGCTCGAAGCCCACGTTGGGCCACCGCAGGAAAATTTAAACCTGAACAGGCAGAGACCATCATTGAACGCATTGACGTTCAAGTGGGCCGCACAGGAGTATTTACACCTGTTGCTGTCATGAAGCCCGTTCGTGTAGGTGGAGTGCAAATCACAAGCGCTACTCTTCACAACCAAGATGAAATCGACCGTAAAGACATTCGGCAAGGAGACACTGTTATTATTCATCGGGCTGGTGATGTGATCCCTGAAGTGGTGAAAGTAGTCATAGAGAAAAGGCCTATCGTGAGCCAACCCTATAAAATTCCTACCACCTGTCCTTCTTGTGGGCATGAGGGGGTGCAAAACGAAGGTGAAGTGGCCATCCGATGTATCAACCCACTATGTCCCTCTGTCTTTAAAGAAAGTTTAAAACATTTTGTTTCACGTAAAGCCATGAATATCGATAAGTTGGGGTCAAAAATTATTGATCGCTTTGTTGATGAAAAACTAATCCAATCCTATTCCGATATTTATCTTTTAAAAGCTGGGGACATTTTAAAGTTAGATCGCTTTGGCGATAAATCTGTTGAAAATCTTTTGCAATCCATTGAAACGAGTAAGAATGTCGATTTTGATCGCTTCATTTACTCTCTAGGAATCCGTTTTGTCGGAGAGCAAACAGCAAAAACACTGGCTCACTCATTCAGTAACTTGGATCAACTTTTAAAAGCAGAATTGGACACTTTGGTGAGCCTTGAAGATATAGGACCCAAAGTCGCACAATCTATCGTTTCTCAATTTCAGGACAAAATCTTTGTTAAAGAGATTAAAAAATTATTATCCGTCGGGATCACCCTTAGATATCAGGAGAAAACCAAGACCATTCATCCTGCATTTGAAAATAAATCTTTTGTCATTACTGGAACCTTAGCCGTTTCCAGAAATGAAGCCGCAGTCTTTATAGAATCCTTAGGTGGCAAGATCACCTCTACTGTCAGCAAAAAAACGAGTTATGTTGTTGTAGGAGAAAATCCTGGGTCAAAAGCAGAAAAGGCCACTGAATTGGGGCTTGCTATCTTGAGTTGGGAAGATGTACTAGCTTTGGCCCAATAAAAAATGCGACCCCAAAAGGAGTCGCATTTAAAAAATATATTATAAAAGTATTACTACAGATGATCGATAACAATGTCTCTGGCCATAACAGTTTTGCGGCCATCAGACTTTGCAGATTCAACGCCTCTATTACAAAGCTGTTCAATTGCTTTGCTTAATACATCAATAGTTTCTGCAGATGTATTACAACCGCTTTTTTCTTTGATATACTTTTTTACTTTACTTGTTACAACTAAAACTTCGGCCATTCAAATCCTCCTAGGTGGTTCCTATAGGTTATATTAAGCAGGATTTTGTTTTAATTACTAGTGAAATTTTCTTTACAGATGGATTTTAAACAATTTGTCGCCGTGCAAAATGCAAAATTGTCCACATATCCACAGAGGATTCTTATATTTTATTTTTAATTCTTTTACGAAATAACACAAATTAGACAATTCTGCCGTTGCTCTTGATATTTTTTAGATTCCATTCATAAGAAATTGTACTCTGAACTGGTCACTCATGTGTCCGAATACATCCTTACAGCTGTCGGGTCTTTTACACTGACGAATATCGCGTGGCCATGGCAGACCATTACTTCGCCTTCCCGCTACGTGCCTTCCTGTCACTCGTTCATAGGCTTTTCTTGCAGCTAAATCTCGAGGCTCATATTTGCTCGGGTCAAAACCTTCACCACGTTTCTTTGCGTTTTTATATTTATCTTCTACATTCGATGCAGGACTACGAGATGTGTTCTCAGATAAAATTCTACTATCCGAACTGAACGAAGAGCCTCCGCCCTGTCCCCCTTCGGTTTTACTAGAGAAAACTTGTTTATTTCCACCCTTTTTAAATTTACTATCTTTTGCAGAACCCGCTTTTCCTTCTGGGCTTCCAGCGCCACTTCCATCCGTATTCGTTGGTGCTCCCTGAAAGCCCGTATAAGAAGATCCACTTCCGCCTCTAAAATTTCCCGCTGTTTTATACATATTTGCCGTATTAAATCCATTGCGAGCACCTGTTGGGATAGCCGCATTTTCTCTTACAAATCCCTTTGTATTACCAGCCAGATTACCACCCCCGCTTGTTGTGGCATAATTATCTGTACTCCCACTGTATCTACCATTGGCGTTCCCATAGTAAGAATTTCCAGAATAATCGACACCGTTATACTGCCCCACTTTTTCACTGGCCGTAGCGTTCTGCCCTAATTGCGCCAACATTTGGCTTGGATTTAAGCCTCCACCCGCATTAGGAGTCGTTCCTCCACCATACGCATTGGTGTTGTCTAAGTACTTATCGCTCGCCTTATTTTGTGAAGTAGGTGTTGAAGTCTGTGGCTGTGTAGGATTCGTTGCCGTTCTTGTGGTCGTAGGTGTAGTTCTTGGCGAAGTTTCTAAATTTGCTGGTCGCGGACGCGGAATAGGAACCGAGTCCATTGTTATAGGCAATGTTACAGGTGGCTCTTGTCCACCAAGCAGATCTGTAACAGTACCACCGCCACCTGGATCGACTGGTACTGCTGAACGGTAAGCGTTTTGATAAAACTCAGGGGTTCCTGCTGCTTCATAGTTTGAAGGCCTATAAGTACTAATATAGTCTGGGGTAGCATCAGAAACTGTTGTAGGAGCGGCTAGTTTTCCCGAAGCGATATCTGCCTCCCTCTGTCTTTGTTCCTCCCATGCTGCTGCCGCATCGGCTTCAGCAGCTCTTCTTGAGAAATATTGCAATCCAACATTGTTTCCTGATGTCTCTAAACCAAGATCGACGGCATCCTCAGTGTATGACATTTGTTGACCCGATACACCACTGATATCCCCTGTCTTTCCAGCAATACCACTTGCGACACATTCTTGAGTCTGAGTTGTTGCACGGTCTAAATCAGCAACTTGTGCATTGATCATACTTTCTAACTTATTAAAGTTTGCTAGCATATTTTGATACTGCGCCACCATATCTTCTTCTGGCTGGATGGGAAAGCTCGCAAGCTTTGGATTATATGCCGTAGCTTGAGCATAACCATTAGAACTTCTACCTGATTCGCTCACGGATTGAGCCCTTACTTCACCCACTGCTGGTGTCGTGCACGGCTCTTTTAAAGTTTCAAAAAGCGTCCGACATCCATCAAGCAGACCACTGTTGGTTTCTTTTGCGCTTGTAATCAAAGGTAACATGTCCGCACAACCACTTATTCCTTCTGCTTTTACACCTTGTAACTCCACGGACACACAGTTGTTTTTAAATTGACCAACACGATAATCACAAACACTTTTCTTTTCTTTCATTTTCTCTACGGCTATCTTTTCTGCCTCGTCTTGAGCCCTTTCTTGCGCAAATTGTTCAGCCTTCGCCTTCGCTTCTGCGAGTGCTACTTCACAAAATTGAGCTTTATTCTCTATATTATCTGGCGCAGAGCACGAGCTTCTTGTCGGCAATGTCACATGATCTAGTATTGATGGGGCCTCGTCTCCATCTTCTGAAGTACTTAGTTTGATAGCATGTTCAAGACCCAATAGTTTTCCCGTCCCAGATTCTTGCAACCCACCAAGTCCCCCATCACTAGGACTATAAGCATGAGTACTTAAAGAAAAACCAAGAATAACTAGAAAAAAATAAGATCTGTTCCAATTGCTTTTCATAACACCTTCTTATCGACAAAAGTCGATAAGAGGAGAAGAATCCTTTGTTTCAATATGAGAATTTAAGTGTTTTTTTGTTAACTGTAGCGACAGTGTCGCCTGCATTTATTGCGCTTTGTGCAATGCTGCCATACGGCCATCAATTCGAACGCTTTCAAGATTGTACTTCTGAGCTATTTGGTTACCAGAAATATTCCTATTATAATCACGATGATGAGCAACATCCTGTGTCTTTATCACAGGCGCAGCAGCATCGACATCCTCCCCAGACGCTGTACTTATGTGACCAAGAATTCCCACTTGTCCTGCGTACTCGCCCACTAGAGGAGAACCACTAGCTATAGACCACGTATCACTTGTGTCATAAACCATTCCATTGCCAGCAGAGGCCTGTATATTTGTTGTTTGATAACTTTGTTCTAAGGGTCTTGCACTGTCTCTATGAAAAGAAACTCTCGCAAAATTTTTAAAATCACTGATCTTAACGTCCGAATTTGAATAGACAAAATATTTGGCGTATCCTCTTTGTCTACCGCTAGGCATAATTTCTTCTGAAAGTTTTATTCCATCAGTAGGTTTAAGCTTAAAAATCAATACATCCTCGCCTCTTGTACCCCATTCTTTACCCGCCTCTAAATTGATGGGTGGCCATTCAATTTGTGATGATCGCATAGCAAATTCTTTTAAATTGCTGTCCATATATAAATATTTTAAATTTGGATAAAATTGAGCTTGGGCCATTTCTGCCTCACTACAAGGCTTGCCTTCTTTATTTAATACTGGCTTCCCGCTTCTATCAAAAAAGCTGTGGGCAGGAAGAACCACATAATCTGCATCATCATTTGTGCGCTTAACTATAGTACCAGTAAAAGTTCTGTTACATACAGAACCTGCACCCACCACATCTGACAAAGCATCAATTTTAGGATCTTTATTTGTAGTAATGCTTTTTCTGTCGTCTTTGTCATAAATGGCAATATTAGAACACTGCCAGTCTTGAGCCCATGCAGCTCGAGACTTCATGTCTTCACACAGACTTAGCATATTCGACGTCGGAGCACGACCACCACAACTTCCATCAATGCAGTACCCAGCCTCAGATGCTGTAGGCGTCGTCGGATTGGCCCATGCCATAATCGGAAGTAAACACAGTAAAATTCCAAATGTGATTCGAACTTGTTTTGTCATGCAATGATATATACAAAAACCATACCCAAAAACAAGCCCCATAACCCACTAAAATAACTGGTTTTTTTGAATATATTTCATCCTGACACGCTTATTTTATAGTCACTTGTCTATCCTTCCCAAACTTCAAGACTTGCGACCCTCTTTTCTTGGTTCGGAAGACGTTTAATTAACACATAATTACGACGACTATTAACGACCGTGCACTCCACATCCTTAAAGTTGGGAGACCAGGTTCCAGAGTTCAAATGCTCCACGGGGCCAATAATTTCATGTAAGGCTCTATGCGTATGACCGTAAACCACACGGTTTACACCTGTAATTAAACTTGAAAGCGTTAAAATCTTCTCTTTAGGCTCTTTTACTTTCTGCACATCTGAGGTGATGGTTCTCGAGTAAAACACAAAGAAGGGTAAAAACAAAAGATAAACTAAAAGTATCCAATAAAATGAAAACGAGAAGATTCTATCTACAATAAAGAATATCTGTAAAAGAAATAAAAAACTCACTAAAAATAAGAACGCACGGTCCAACCATAATTCTTTGATCACCAACATCGGGGAACTCGTTGCAGGCGCAACAGCCAACTGCAACATTTCTCTCACCATACGTGGTGTGGCGTTGGCCTTTTCGGCTATAGTTTCAATCTCTGTTTCGTAAGTCAAAGGATCATTCACGGAAAAGGTGATTCGATTTAATAACGAAACCCAGAGAACAGTGATCGAACTCCACAACCATGTCCACATGATCAAAGGTTGAGTGCGCATCATGTATTTAAAAAAGAACCTGACATATTCTGCCGCTGTCATAATATAATTAGACTCAGAGTAGGGGTTGAAGTACCCCATTCCATTGATCAAATATCTTGTGGCTAAATTCCCAAAAGGGATACGCACCTGTATCCTTTCATCGCGAATGATAAAGGGCCTAACTGGTGTATAGGCCAAGCAAAACGGATCATACTGGTTTCCATGTTCAATAAGTGTATCACCATGGCTAACATAAAAGAATTCACAGAATCTGATGTGTTCTAACTGCTCTTCTGTAAGTTCAAAGGATTCTAAAATAAGCTTTTGTACTCTTTTAAAATGCAATTCCAAATCATGGTTACCCACAACGATGACTACGGTATGACCTTGTTTAATAAAATGAGATAAGGCTTCGACCCAAACAGGATGGTCGTTTAATATTTTTTGAATTTTGTATTCTGCCTTATCCTCTTCTGGGTTCAGACCCCTCTTTTTCTCTAACCATGTCACCTTAAAACTTGGATTCTCTGGTATGGAGGTCACACTATCAAAGTCAAAAACATCACCATTTAAAACCAATTCTATTTTCTGGCCTTGAGCTTGTTGATGAATGGCCTCTAAAAAATGTTTAAAATTGTCATCGAAAAAAAACTCTCTGGTTTTATACTTTTTCCAAAAGGGTCTTTTAGGATGAGGGGTTTCCGCCTCACAAAGGTGTAAGTCGCTTAAAACCACCGTATAGCAGGACGCATTATCCGTTCCCAAAGGGTGGTTTACAGAATTTTTCACATTCTTATCTTCAGCCATATTTACAGTCTCGTTTAGAAAGCCCAAAAAGCCAATAGCACTCTACAAAAGTCTTTGCTAAAGCTGTGTTATTGTGGTTTTTTGGCACACATCAGGCCCATATTTGAGCAGGGAGGGACTTTGTCAAAAGATCTAAAAAATAACTCTCAAAAATCATCCCATGATGTTTCTTTTGAAACACGTATGATTCATGGTGAATCCTTAACCCAAGCTTGGGATTTTTCAAAACCACTTATCCCACCCGTCTCATCAAGCACAACATTCCGACTGGGTTCTGTGGAGAGAGGAGCTGCAGGATTTCAATCCTTTGCCAGTGAAAAATTCAATGACGATCCCATTTGGATCTACGATCGACTTGATGACCCAAATGCTCTGATGCTTGAAAATCAACTGGCTAAGGCCGAAGGAGCAGAAACCGCTGTGACCTTTGGAACTGGTATGGCCGCCATCGCAGGGAGCATATTAACTCTTTGTAAACAAAACCAAGAAGTGCTTTGTCATAAAACAATTTATGGCTGCACTTTTAGTCTACTCAAGAACTGGCTGCCTAAATTTGGAATCCAAGGCAAGTTTGTGGATCTGACTCAAGGTTGCGAAGAGTTCATTACCGATAAGACTCGTATCATTTATTTCGAAACAGTTTCAAATCCTGATCTAGAAATCATTGATATTGAATCCATTGCGGCGATCACAAGGAAACTTAATATCAATCGTAGTGACGAAGACAAAATTCTTATTGTGATCGACAACACCTTCCCCACTCCATGTGGGGCACAACCTTTAAGGCTTGGTGCTGATCTTGTCATTCACAGTTTAACCAAAAATATCTCTGGTTTCGGAACAGAAATGGGAGGTGTCGTTATTGGTGCCAAGAGATTTGAAACCTCTTTGAAGTTGGCCAGAAAGGACTTTGGTGCTGTTTTACATCCCCACGCTGCATGGGATATTAACGTACATGGGCTTCCTACTTTGTATTTGCGTAACAAACAACAACAACAAAATGCGCTACAAATCGCACAGTTTTTAGAAGCTCATCCCGCTGTAAAGTCAGTAAAATATCCTGGCCTTGAAAGCTTTAAGTTTTTCAATATGGCTCAAAAAGTTCTACGTAATGCAGAGGGTGAATTTAACCCTGGTTATATGATCTCTTTTGAACTTCACGATGCCGAGAAACACACTACAGCTTTCGTAAACCATGTGGCTGAACACTCCTATTCTATTACTTTGGCTGTGAGTTTAGGGCTGACAAAAACTCTAATTGAACTGCCTAACTACATGACTCACGCCGCAGTGGATGAACAACATAAGACTGACTTTAAGTTTGATCCCTTTTTAGTCAGACTGAGTGTGGGCTTAGAAAATGCCAATGACATTATCAATGATTTAAAAGCAGCTTTGCCATGAGTGCCCTTCGAGTTTTTATAAAGACTCCCTTATTAGTATTTATTATTTCTATTTTCTTTATATTGGGGCTTTTAAATAAAGGCCTTTTCTTTTTCTCTAAAAAAATTCGTCAATCCATTGCCCAAAGAAACACCCAGTGGGCATGCAAGAGCTGTTTAAAAGTTTTTAACATCAAGGTTCAGTATAAACTTTCGCAAATACCTAATGGAGCGTTACTGGTCTCTAACCATATCTCTTATACTGATATCCTCATCATTGCTTCAAAAATTCCCACACTGTTTGTCACCTCTCTTGAACTTAAACGAACTCCCTTCCTAGGTCAGATCACATGGCTAGGAGAATGTCTTTATGTTAATAGACTTTCGCATAAAGATTTAAGTCATGAAATCCACGACCTCAAAAAGACCCTGCAAAATGGTCATAATGTTTTGGTGTTTCCCGAAGCAACCACTTCTGATGGGCTCACCATTAAACCTTACAAATCATCTCTACTTAAAGTCACTGATCATCTTTCTGCCCCTATCTTTAATTACTGTACTAAGTATACGCACACAAATCAGGTCCCACTAAGTGCAAATAATAAAACGTCCTTGTCTTGGACCAACCAACAAAGTTTTTTGGGTCACGCTCTTAAGCTTATGTCCTACAAGTCCATCCGTGTGGATTTCTTAGAAGTAAACCACTTTATGTCTTCTGATTTTAAAGACCGTAAAGAGCTAGCCCAAAACCTGTATCAAAATACGACAGAGATTTATAACAGTTACTAAAGTGTTACCCTTTACAAAGAAAAATAGACCGTCATGCTAGATTTATAAGTCTTAGAGAAACTTTCCCACTAGACCAAGGTTATAGCTAATATTGTAGCATTGTAAGCACACAAAAGGCATACTATTACTGAGATATTAAACTCTTTTTTCCGATATAATTTTAGGTGGGACGTATGAAAAAAATGAAGTTTATTTTAATACTGGCGATCATACCTTTGTTTTTAGTCACCGCAAGCTGTGGTGAAGAGGATGAATTGGCGGGGTTTGGAAATTCCAAACATGTGAAAGTGAGAGTATTCCCTACTGCGCCCATAGTGTTACATGTTGATTGGGAAATTCCCGTCAGCACACCTGACGGTATAACATTTTGGACTTTTGAGGCACCAAATATTAGATTTCGAATTGAGATTGATAACAAAACTGGAGACAAACCCATAACTGTCTTGCTCGCACATACGCTTGTCACTGGACCCAAAGATACAAAAAATGTTTGGATTACACCAGGAAAAATGACTGTCACAGACGAGGATGGAAATGAAACGCCCCAGATAAGATCCTTTATTGTTGAAGTTCCCCCTGGCAGAAAATCTACCTGCATGCATAAAATTGACTATCTTGAATTAGCGAGCACTGGAGACTCCTGTCCAGGTGATCTTGATGAAAATATAGATGATTCTTCTTTATGCTGTCCCACCACAAAAAACTCCACAGCTAGTAGCTGGATATACATGGAAAAACTGCAAGATATGAGCGAGGAGGAGTTGCTTGATCCAAACAACGTTTTTGTTCCGTACATTTTTGAGGGCACTCTTATAGGTTGGTTTGGACCTTCTACTATGCCTGAATCCAACTTTAGAAAACGTTTCTATTTCCAATCCACTCCACTATAATTTCCATATATCAGTCGAGTTTTTATACAGCCTAAAGAGATTCTTTAGGCTGTAGTATTTTAACGCTCACAATAGACAATTCATACAGTCCATACAGAGGGACAAGCATCAAGATCATTGATAGCGGATCAGGGGGCGTGAAGACAGCCGACATGATCGCCAGAATTAAAAAAGCATATCTTCTTTTATTCATTAAAAACTTATCATTCACCACACCCATCATACCTAAGACACTTATTATAAGAGGCATCTCAAAGGCTAAACCAAAAATTAAAATGGTTCGTGTAAAAAAAGCCAAGTACTCTTCAATCGTGATAATGGCCTGATCTGTTCCATCACCAAAACCTAATAGAAATTTAAAGGCAAAGGGAAACACAACGTTATACGCAAATACGGCACCTAAAATGAACAGCAAAGAACCTGATAGAATAAAACCTAAAGCATATTTTTTTTCTTTAGAATACAACGCTGGAGCAATAAATAACCAAATCTGATGAATCCAAAGAGGTGCGCTCAGCAGTGTCCCCGCCAAAAGAGCCACCTTGATATAACCCAAAAAACTTTCCATAGGACTGGTGTAACTTAAACCCCCACCTGTTTTATTTAGATAAGGAGAAATCGGGGCTCTTACAATATTAAATAAGTCTTCTTTCCATATCCACGCGATGACAGCACCGACGACTAAGTAGAACATGATATAGACGATTCTTTTTCTTAGCTCTTTGAGGTGCTCCACAAAGGCGGTCTCTTTGAAATTTTCCTCACTCATTCTCACCCGCGCCTTTGTCTTCTTCTTGCTTTCCCGAGGCAGAACTTTCTTCTTCTGCAGAGTCTGTCCCTAATTCTTGTTTTGCCCTTGATTCAACGGATTGCTCTTGGGCAGGTAACGAAGAGGAGGATGTCACTTGGGATGTGGTTTCTGGATTTTTTTTATTTAGAGGGCCTTCAAGTAAGTTTTTAGCCCTCAGTTGTTTGATCTCGTTAAAAGTTGAGGAAAGTTCTTCATCAACCTTAAGTTCTTTTTTAAATTCTTCAGTCGTTCGTTTTAATTCATTTAAAAAACGGGCAACATTACGGGCAACTATAGGCAGTTGATCTGGTCCGAAAACCAGAAGAGCTATCACCGCCAAGAGTACTAATTCGCCAAACCCAAGCCCAAACATAACTTTTTAATGACTTAATTTGAGGTTTTTTTCAAGGGATAAGTCAAAATCCCTTCCGAGAGAAGCTGTTTTTCTGCCCACTTAGAACCAGAGTCGATATACCTTTCAAATAGATTTAAAATATCTCCAGACTTTTGAATATTTACCTTTTGGCTGACCTCAGTCAGAATATCCACATAGCTGGGAAAATGACTTGAGAAGTGACTATAAACATTTTCAAACTCGGGCTCACTCACTATTTTAGAAAGCGACTGAAAAGACATCTCGCCCATTTGAATATAATAACTTTGGTTGATGACCTTTCGTTTAAAAGAAGAAGCAAAAAAGCCTGCAACATAAAGGCTCGTGTCTCCTAAGCGCTTAAGTCTCACTATTTTTGCATTCAAATCACAAGCCTGAGACTCAAACCACTGCTCTGCCATCATTTTAGAGCCACTACCCTCGGCACCATAGAGCTTTTCAACATGTAAGAAGTCTACAAGTAGCTCTGATAGGTAAGAGTATGATAAAGGGTGAAAGTCCGAACGACTCACCGCTTTTGCTGCGTCTTGAATCAGCTCAGCAAAAAAATCTCTGGGTGTGGCTAAGTTTTTAAAATCTGTACCCATTTGCCCTCTCAAATCCAAGGAGACTTTATATTCTCCCTGTCATTGATCGACATATAGGGCTTATTTGTTAAGCAAATTAGACTTGCGTTGGGTTTGTCTCAAATCTAGACCCAGAGGCCCAGCACCATTCTCATCTAACCCACAACGACGGTATAATGAGGTTGAGCATAAAGCCGAATCATTAAATCGCGGATGTCTTCTGCGGTGACAAAGTTGATTTGCTCTTCAAACAAAAGATACTGGTCGTGATTTAAACCATATAAAGAATCAAAGAAAATATTTTCACTGACATTGGAGTTTCTTTGTAACGAAATTTGCATTTTTCCGATCAATGATTTCTTTGCACTTCTTAATTCTTCTTTTGGAACAAGATCGTGAGTGAGTTTTAAAAACTCTTCTTTCATCATGGCAATCGCTTTATCTTTTTTGCTTGGAGCACATGCGATGTAAGAACCAAAGTACCCGCCCTCTAAACCTTCCATACGTATGGGGCTGACTGTATAAGCTAAAGATTCTTTGTCTCTGAGCTCAATAAAAAGTCGACCACCTTGCCCAGCAAGAATAGATTGAATCACTGACAACGTGGCTTTTGATTTTGATCTGTAGTCCAAGCCTCGAAATCCAAAAATAATATGAGACTGCTCTTTATCGCTCTCAATGGTCTTTTCCTGAGCATCAGGGACTAGAATAGTGGTATCAAAATACAGGTCATTTTGAACCCATGTCATTTGACTTAACATATCCTCAACAGACTGCTTGGCCCTATCAATAGAACCCAAGTCTCCTACCATAGATATCACCATATTTTTAGGGTCAAAATGATGCCCAATAAAATCTGAAACCTGTGCAGCTATGGGCGGACGAGTTTCGCTTAAAATTTTAATGCTATCTTTAGAATAATAATGTTCACCAAAAGCCATTTTCATAAACTCTAAGAAAGCGATTTGCGCAGGATTATCTTTACGTCGCTTATAACCTTCAAGCATAAGTTTACTTTCCCTCTGGATGATCTGATCTTGTGTTGTGGTGTAAGTCAGAAATTCAGGGAAAATTTGTAATAGACGGTCTCTATAAGGAGATATCGTCGTCATCTGTAACCCAAGAGAGTGTTTTCCCGAAAACGCACTGATCGAACTTGCCATTTTTTCCAATTCAAACAATGTCTTGTCTTCATTCCATTGTGCCGTTGACCTCGCCCAACATCTTTGGGCAAAGGTTGCCGAGATATCTTCGTGAGAACTCTCAATTTTAGCACCGCCCAGAAATCCAACATCCATATGTATAACTGGCGTTTCTTTTTGATCTTTTAAAAATAGTTTTACCCCAGGTCCCACAATGAACTGATGAATTCTAGAGTCTGTCGTTTCATGCTGTTGCCAACTTAAATTGAGCTTTGGCGTGAAGGTCGATGATTTTTCTGTCACGGCTTTTGCTAACTTCGAGTCAAAAATATCTGAGTATCTTTTTGACTTTAAACTTTCATTTTTAGATGTGATAAATGTCTTTGGTTTTTTAAGAAGATATTTCTGTAGACATAAGTTAATGTCTGTAATGGCGATCTCATCCAGTTCTTTGATATATTTATTTAAATAATTTTCATCCCCATAAAAGAAAGTCACTTGTCCCACTTGCCTTGCAAGACCGTCACACGTTTCTAAAGAATAGTAGAGATCGCTTTTAAAGTTAATAATGGCCTTCTCAAATTCTTCTTCTTGCACACCTTCAAGCGCAAGTTCATTTAAGACGCTCACAACCTCTTCAACTGCTGTATCTTCTTGTCCTGTGATAGGTTTAATACTTATTGCGAACAACCCTGGATGTTTAATAGAGAAAGGGTACGCACCAACACTTCTTACACATTCTTTTTGTAGTTTTAATTTTTTATATAACCTAGAACTTTCACCTTGCCCTAAAATCAAAGCCAGTAGTTCCAAACACAGATAATCTTTGGACTTCACATCAGGGGCTGACCAATAAAAATTTAAAAAGGTGTCCTCAAATTCTGTTTTTAAAAATTCGAGATCAGCGTTGGGATTAAAACGAGTGGGGGGCACGCTTCTTAATTTCTTATGGTCTTGTGTCTCTTGACCAAAATGTGTTTTCACAGATTCAAGTACGTCATCTTCGAAATCCCCTGTGATCAACAAAAACATATTGTTCGGGTGATACTGTTCTTGAAAATAAGCCTTGATCTTCTCCACAGGGATATTTTGTACAACTTCATCATAGCCAATGATTGGACGACCGTATGGATGATCTTTAAAGAAGTGGGCAAAACTAAACTGTGTACTTACTCTGGATGGCTCATCCATGCCTCTGCGAATCTCTTCAATGACGACTTCTCTTTCGCGATTAACCTCTTCTGGGTCAAATGTAGGAGAAAAGACCATTTCTGACAGAGCCTTTAAGCCCGTTTCAATTTCGCTTTTACCTAGAGTGACATAATAAACTGTTTGGTCAAACGTGGTGTAAGCATTCAGTTGCCCCCCACATCCTTCAATGGTCTGCGCAATCTCTCCAGGACCAAAGCTCGTGGTGCCCTTAAAAACTAAATGCTCAATAAAGTGTGAAACACCCGCTTCGTCTTGGGTCTCGTGTGCACTCCCATTTCCGACCCAGACTTGCAAACTGACTACGGGAGACTTTTTTAAGGGGTTTAGAAGAACCGTGAAACCATTTTTTAATTGAAACTTCTTAATCATACGTTTAATCCTAAGGCATGTTCACTCAGACATCAAATTTATCTCAAGGGATTTATATTCATATTCCCTACTGTTTACAGAAATGTCATTACTGTGACTTTGCTACCATACTTCTTGATGAGGGTCCAAGCATGGACATCTATTGTGATTACGTGATCTCTGAACTCTCTTTGAAGCTGTTGCCGCAAAAATCCTTAAGCTCGATCTATTTTGGAGGGGGGACGCCCTCGCTATTTGGCACTGGGCGCATTAAACGCATCTTAGATGCCATTCAAAATCAAGGTTATACTTTCCAAGACAACATTGAAATTACGTATGAAATCAACCCTGGCACTTTAACCAAACCAGACCTAGACCTTCTCAAAAGTTACGGCGTCACCCGTTACAGCGTGGGGGTTCAAACCTTTGATTCTGAAATTTTAAAAAAAATTGGACGAGAGCACAATGCAGAACAATCTCGCGAGACGCTTAAGCTTCTTTATGACACCCAGACCTCTTTTACTGCTGATCTTATCTTGGGTTTACCCCAAATTTCTGCGGATAAATTCGCTCAAGACGTAGCTGAACTTTCCACTTATAACCCTAGTCATATTAGCATCTATCTTCTTACAGTGCCTGAACTGCACTTTTTAAATAAAGAGGCTCCGAAAGACGATCAGCTTGAAGACCTTATTCTGCAAGCCGAGCCCCTTCTTCATCAATATGGGTTTACCAGATATGAAATTTCAAACTATGTACATAAAACAGGGCACCCCTCTAAACACAACCTACTTTACTGGAATGACTTTTCTTACTGGGGCGTTGGTCTAGGTGCACACTCTTATTTTAAGGAATATGGCAGCTGGGGTACTCGTTTTTGGAATCCGCGTTCTTATAAGTCCTATTTTAGCCAAATTGACGCTCGACTCAAAACTCAAAGCCTCCCGCCCGCTCCACAAATCGAAGCGCTCCAACTCCATGAGTCAATGACGGACTTTTCCTTCACTCACCTCAGACAGAGTGCTGGCATTCCAAGAGACCGCTTGGAGTCCAAATTTCCAGCCCCTTGTGTCCAATTCCTTATAGATAAACTACAAAAATTGCAGAAAGAAGGGTATATATTTTATGAGACTGACTGTTGGAAACTGACAGCATACGGCAAACAGTTCGCTGATAGAACTTTCCGTGAGCTGTGCTTTACCAAAGACGAAATAAAGAATCTAACTAGGGAATGATAAAATGTCAGAAAATAATAAAGAGTCTGCTAAAAAGAACAAATCTGAAACCCAAGACCAAAATGACACTAAAGAGAATGTCACAAACTTAAAAGACAAAAAAACCGAGTCTGATGATGCCTTAAACCAACTGCGTACAGACTATCTTTATTTAAAAGCTGAATTTGAAAACTACAAAAAAAATAATATTAAGGAACGTTCCGATTTATTAAAATACAGCGCTGAACGTATTGGTTTAGACTTACTTGCTATTTTGGATATTTTTGAAAAGGCTCTTGAAAACGAAGTCACACAAGAAAATTTCAAATCTTTTGTTGACGGAGTAAAACTCACTTCAAAAGAGCTTAGAGCGGCTCTCGAAAAGCACGGCATCAAAGAGATTGAGTCTTTAAATAAACCTTTTGATCCTCGTTTTCATGAGGCCATGACACAGGTCCCTGCCAACCATGTAGCCCCTGACACTGTCATCGAAGTTTTTCGTAAAGGCTACTCCATTCATGATAAAGTACTTAGGCCCTCGCAAGTTGTAGTTGCAAAAGGATAAAGCATTTGAATTTAAAGAAGGCTTTAGGTTTGTTAGAACTTTCTTCTCAGACTCGTACTGTTGACGAAGTCAAGAAGGCCTATCGTGTATTAGCCAAGAAATATCATCCAGACATGAACCCTGGCAACGCTAAAGCTCTTGAAAGATTTCGAGAAATTACCGCCGCCTACGATTACATTACGGATAACTATGATGGCAATCTCACCCAAGAAAAAACCCAAGAGGCTCCTAATCCTTTTGTTAAAAACAAACAGGAGCCCACACCGAAGAATCCTCCACCTCCACCACAAAAAAGAGGAGAGGCTAGTAATGCCTCATTACACCTAAAGTATTCTCTGACTGTTTCATTAGAAGAAGCTGCCAATGGAGCAACCAAAACTATTCATTATGCACGTCTGGATTTTCATCAACAAAAGGAAGTCGTAAAACTTGCTGTAAAAGTGCCTGCAGGGATAAAGGAAGGGCAAAAACTACGCATCAAAGGTGAAGGTTCGCGCAATGGCAAAGATCTTCCTGGCGATCTTTATGTGTTTATCAATATTGAACCTCACCCCTTATTCTCAAAAGATGGACGGAATATCAAAATGGATCTGCCCATAACTTTAAAAGAAAGCATCTTTGGCTGTGAAAAAACTGTTCCTACTTTATATGGAATTGCAAAGGTGACTCTCTCGCCCAATACAACAACAGGAAAAGTTTTACGACTAAAAAACCGTGGCTATCCTAGAGTGGAAGGCTTTGGTAAGGGTGACCAACTGGTTCGCATCCTGATTGATGTTCCCACGGACTTTACTGAGGAAGAAAAACAATGGATCGAGAAAATCTCCCTCAAATCTTCTCCTTTAATCAAAAAATACGAATTATCTTTATCCAAAATTAAGAGGTGACCTTTGAAAATATTATCCATATTTATCTTTTTAGGCTTATTAACAAGTTGTGTGACCGCCCCCGAGTTTCAAGTTAAAAAAGTGACACCTACTCAGAAAAGCAAAGGACCAAACGCACAAGAGGCTATTCAACTTAAGAAAGCTCAAGATGCTATCGCTAACTCTGATCCCAAAACAGCCTTACTTATTCTTGATGACATTGCCAAATCACGTAGTGAAACCGAAACTTATTTTGATGCTCTCATCCTCATGGGACGCTTATTAGAACGTGAGGGTCGGCAAGAAGAAGCCACAAAGGCTTACTTACGTATCATCAATAGTAACTACGATTACCCCAAGAGAAGTTTTGCAATATTTAGAGTTGCGCAAATTTATAAAGCTCGAGGAAATGCTGGCCTTGCCATCCAGTATATTGACCTTGGATTACAACAGCCCAACCTTGCAATTAAAGACAGAGTGATCTTTCAAAGACTGAAATACCCACTTTTGATTCAACAAGAACAGTACGCTCAGGCATTAGAAACGGCAGATTTTGTAATCAAAAATGCCACAAAAGAATCTGAAATTGCTGAGGCTAGAGATGTCACTCAAAATCTCATTAGCATTAGACTGAACCGACAACAATTAGCTAAAATAGTGAACGATCCTTCAATGGCCGATTACCACGGTCTGGCTTATGTTGAATTAGGTAAATCTTATTTTTATGAAGGAAACATCACTCAAGCTTACCAACTTTTTGACAAGGCACTTACTTTACTAAAGCCCAATGATCCTGCACGCCTTCAGATTCAAGACCTTAAAAGATATTCAGCTGTTTATACAGACATCAAGCGCAACACCATTGCCGTTCTTGTCCCTCTAACTGGATCCAGAAAAGCTATCGGTGAAAACGTCTTAAGAGGTTTACAAACATCTGTTGGTGGAATGGGATCTGATATAAAACTTATTATCAAGGACACGGAGGCCTCCTCCACAAAAGCACAGGCTCTAGCTCAACAGGCTATCTTTGAAGATCGTGTTATGGGTGTTATTGGTGGTGTGACTGCTGCTGATGCTGAAGCTATTGTCGAGGTCACTTCAAAATTCGGTGTTCCCTTTTTAGCTTTAACTCCTAAAGCTGGATTAGTTGAAAATCATGATTACACTTTTCAAAACGCCTTCACCCTCAAAACCGCTGCAAGAAAAAGTGCAGAGATGGTGTTAAAAGAAGGCAAATATCATCGTATTGCTGTTTTAAAATCTGCTGACAATTTTGGTGAAACCTATGCTGAGGCCTTTATCCAAGTTCTTACAGACAATGGCAAAGAAGTTCAGCACGTCGAATCTTATGATCTTAATGACCGCGGGTCCTTAAACCAAGCCATCCGTAAACTGATCCAAGTTTACTCTGCCGAAGGACGTGAGGCTGAATACAAACAAAAACTAGAAGCGTGGAAAGCTCAAAATCCGCGCGCTCGCCGACTCAATCCACCCAGTGTAGATGAGCTTCTTCCACCCGTGATTGATTTTGATGCTCTTTTTATCGCTGATTCTGCAAAAAATGGAGCCTTAGTTGCTGCAACACTGGCCTATTTTGATGTGGAAGAAATTCCTCTCATTGGGACTCACCTCTGGAATAGTCCAGAGTTAGTACGAAGAGCACCTCAACAGGTAGAAGGTTCAGTTTTTATTGATTCACTTCCTCCTGAAAACTCTTGGCCTGCTAACTCCTGCACTCGATCTTTGTCCCAAGCCTTAAATGGCCGCGAACCTAATGCTTTCACAGTGTTGGGATATGATTCGGCTCGAATTTTTAGAACTGCGCTCAGAAGAGGGTCCACTAACCGTGTGCAATTTAAGGAAAGTCTTGAGACTTTACCAAGTATCGAAGGCTGTTTAGGCCCTCTTTCCATGGACCCTTCCCGCGTTGTCAATCGACCTGTGTTCAGCTTAAAAGTGCAAGGCGGTTCCATTATCAACACCGATACCTTCTAAATTCTTAGGGATTTAGAGGTATTTTTAGACCTTGATAGAGGTCTAAACCGTGTAGAAATCTTATGAGCCTCCGATAAAGTCTTACGGGCTGGGATGCCCAGAAGAAACTGCAACGGAGGCCGAATGAGTTCTAACAACAAAGATGCTGCAATTCCAGAGGTGTTACCACTATTACCAGTTAGAGATATGGTGATTTATCCCTTTATGTCTCTTGCTTTATTTGTGGGACGCGATTCTTCAATTAAAGCCGTAGACAAGTCTTTATCCAGACAAGATCGACTGATCTTTCTTGCTTCACAGGTTGAAGCCAGCGAAGAAGCTCCATCAAGTAATTCAATTTACAGAGTGGGTATTGTCGCTGAAATTAGAAAAATGAAAAAACTCTCTGATGGCAGGCTTAAAATCTTAATCAGTGGCGTGTCTCGTGCGGTCATCAATGACTTTGTAAGTACAGACCCTTATTTTGAAGCTCAAATTCAACCCGTTGAAACAGCCGAGCCAGAACAACTCACACCTGAGTGCGAAAGCCTTATGCGCTCTGTTCGTGACAAAGTAGAAAAGATCATTGGCTTAGGTAAACTGCTTTCACCTGATTTACTTTTAATTTTAGATGACGAAAAAAAGCCTGGGCTGCTTGCAGATCGCATTGCAGGTAACATTGGTCTAAGTGTCAACGACAGCCAAAGAATCTTAGAAATTATCGACCCTGTTGAACGACTCTATCTGGTGGATGAATTGTTATCTCATGAACTTGAGGTTATGAAGCACGAGATTAAAAACCGATCTAATGAAGGCATGTCTCGTTCACAACGCGAATATTTTTTACGCGAACAGATGAGAGCTATTAAAAATGAACTCGGTGAAACTCAAGATCAAAAAGCTGATGAACTCGAGGACTTAAAAAATAAAATTAAAGATGCAGGAATGCCTCCTAAAGTTGAAGAAGATGTCACAAAACAGCTTAACAGACTTGAACGCATGCACCCTGACTCTAGTGAATCTTCTATGCTTAGAAATTATCTAGATTGGATGGTTGACATTCCATGGAGTAAAAAGACAGAAGACAACCTTGATGTGAATCATGCTCAAGAAGTTTTAGACGCTGATCACTATGAACTTAAAAAAGTTAAGGATCGTATTCTAGAGTTCTTAGCTGTGAGAAGTCTAAAATCTGAAATCAAAGGACCAATCCTATGTCTTGCGGGCCCTCCTGGTGTGGGTAAAACTTCTCTTGGCCGCAGTGTTGCCAGAGCTATGGGAAGAGAATACCAAAGAGTGGCTCTTGGTGGTTTAAAAGATGAAGCAGAAATTCGTGGCCATAGAAGAACTTATGTGGGAGCAATGCCTGGCAAAATCATCCAAGCCATGAAACAAGCTAAAACCAAAAACCCTGTTATTGTTTTAGATGAAATTGATAAATTAGGCTCTGATTTCAGAGGTGATCCAAGTGCTGCAATGCTTGAGGTGTTAGACCCTGAACAAAACTTTGCCTTCAGGGACAACTACATCAACCATGACTTTGATCTTTCTGAAGTGCTCTTTATTGCAACGGCAAACGTTGTTGAAAATATCCCCGCAGCCCTTCGTGATCGTATGGAGATGATTCATATTCCTGGTTATACAGAAAATGATAAGCTACTTATCTCTAAAACCCACCTTGTTCAAAGACAAAGAGAACAAAATGGACTTAACGAAGATCAAGTCACCTTTACTGACGAAGGAATCAAAGCTTTAATTTCTGGCTACACTCGCGAAGCAGGATTAAGAAACCTTGAAAGAGAAATTGGTTCTGTGTGCCGTAAAGTTGCAAAGCTTATTGTGACTAAACAAGTTGAAAAAATAAAAGTAACAGAAAATAAAGTTTATGAATTGATGGGCCCTCCTCGCTTTATTAAAGATGCACGCATTAAAGAAGATCGTGTTGGGGTTGTAACAGGCCTTGCATGGACTCAAGCTGGTGGAGAAATTCTGTATGTTGAAACTCTTGCCATGAAAGGCAAAGGGGGATTGACTCTGACAGGACAGCTCGGTGATGTGATGAAAGAATCTGCGACTGCTGCTCTTTCTTATGCCAGAGCCCACTATGACATTTTAGGAATTGATCCTGACTGGTTTGAAAACCATCAAGTGCATATACATTTACCTGCTGGTGCTATCCCTAAAGACGGTCCTTCTGCAGGTGTCACTTTAGCTACGGCTCTTATTAGTTTGATCACAGACACTCCTGTAAGAATGGACCTTGCTATGACAGGAGAACTGACTTTAACTGGTAGAGTACTGCCTGTAGGCGGAATTCGTGAAAAGGCTCTTGCGGCATTAAATCAAGGAATCAAAAACGTCATCATTCCTATTGCCAACAAAAAAGACCTTGAGGATATTCCAACTGAATTTAAAAAGAAGCTAAACTTTATTTTGGTGGATAATATTGATGAAGTGCTACAAATTGCACTTCTCACTAAGGATAAGGACAGTAAAGGTATCGAGTCCCCAACAGAAAAAGCAAAAAGTTTGGTGGCATAGGATTTCTTTGCCAAATTAAATATACTAAATTTTAGAGACCCTTAAAAAAGACCCACGTAAGGGTCTTTTTTTGTTTTATCTTACAAGCAGTGGCCTTTAGAATCTAGGATTTTTGAAAAATCCAGATTTGGATCTTGATCTATAACTCGTAAAAACTTGTCAAAACAACCTTTCATCTCTATAGCTCGTGGCGCATGTCCACCGTCTTTCACCTCAATAAAAACTTTCTTCGTACTTTTGTTACTTTTATAATGTTCTTTGGCGCCTTTAATTTCAGTTTGAGGATCAAGGTCGCCTTGTATATAAATTGTAGGAATATTAAAAGGATAGTTTTTGCTGGAATACAACTTTTTGTCTGTATATCCCAGACACATATCAGGAAATAGTGGATTTTCTTTAAAGACAACTCGCCCATTTACAAGATCAAAATTAAGATACTTGTATATCACTTCTGGTGATATTTCCTTACAGACAAGTGCTGTTTCAATATAGTTTATAAGTTCGGCGTCTTTAGCATACTCTGCTGATTCTTGCATTTCATTGCTGTCACTGACTTCTTCAACAATACTGTCAATATCTTCTGGCAAATCGCTACCCGTTCTTAAACTGTGTACTATCTCTAATAGCTTTTGCCAATAATATGCAAATGAATATTCGTCTTCACCTCCATTTAAACCTTCAGGCGGTATATTAGCCAAGAAATTCGCCCATCCTTCAGAGGTACCGTTTAATGGAAGATTGTCATTGTCCAATAGTAATTTTGCTAATTCAGGGTGTCTGTCTAAAAGTAAATTCGCTTTATCGGCAAAGCTTTGCGCATAACCACTTCCCTTAGAATAGGCTTCTGCTAATGTTCCTTCCAGAACTACAGCCTTCGGTTGTGGCATAGATTTTTTGTTGATCTGTGAAGCTAGAATAGTACCTAGTAAAGTTCCGTATGATTCACCATATATAATATAGTTTTTAATATTTTCCTTCACGATAACTTCGATGATATCTAAGGCTGTCTGTTCGCTTGTCACTGCACTTTCAGGAAAGTCACCCTTTGCAAAAATATTGCAATCTGTCCCTCGTGGATCAATCCAAATATAGTTAAACTGCTTGGTATTCATACTCTCATCAGCAAAAAGATGATTCGCTTCATCCGTAACACCAGTCATTGAACCGCCCCCAGGTCCACCAGGTAAAAAAACAATTGTTGTAGCTCGAGGATCATTGATCATGTGTCTATAATAGTAAGTGAAAGTCCCTTTAGAGGGGTCAGTATGGTCCTTATTGAGGGTCAGTGCCTTCAGATCATCCATATTTGTGCACTCTTCCAACAGCTCATCTACTTCACTGCTGGTCATTAGTATTTTTTCTAAGTATGGATTTTTAAAAACCACTTGGGCAGAAGCGGAATGGGTGACAAAAACAAACATGGCCAAAAAAGTTAGAAAGGTTTGCATCTCGGGTTCTCCAAAAAATGTGTTTCATTGAGATTGCAAGCTTAAGGCCAAAGATATTGCCCTTTTACCTATATATGGGAATCTTTATAAAAAACGGTGTTGAAGGTGTAGACAGGATCTGCCCAAAGTTGTCTCTTCTCTTTCCCTCAGAAATGAAGGCCACTGGTCACAGTGGCTCAAACCTCTAAACCATTTTTTGTTGTTTTGTATTTAAGAATGAAAGTTAGAACTGTACTTTTTCTCGAATCACATGTGGAAGTATCGTCATCTCTTCTTGCTGCTCGAGTAACCTTTTATTTTCGGATTCAAGTATGTTTACAAGAGTTTTTAAATCCACAACCTGTTCTTTTAAAAGAAACAACTGCTCTTCTTTTTCTTGTAGAATAGCAGAGTAAGCCTTTTTGAGTTCCTTGGTCATGTGGTCTAAAACTTCTTTCATAGACTCTGAGGTCTCTGATCTGCGTGGCTCTTCATCGTCTATGGCAGGCATAGGAGACATGTTATGAGCCGCACTCTTTAGGGTTTCTTGCTGAGTTGGGAACGAGAAGGATGAAACAAAAGCATCGTGTGCTTCTGTTCCATTCGGCTCTTCAAAAGACTCCTCTAAGGATTCTAAAAAATCTTTTCCGAAGAAATGTTGGCCTAGTTGCAAACCCTCATCTTGATGACTCAACTTAGGGCTTGCCTTGGGGGGGGCGGCTTGCGAAAAAGATTTGTTAGCTTTCGAGATGTTTCTGATATTTAAATCTGGAAGAAAGTACTTTCCATTATCAAACGCATATTCAATTTGCTCATTTTTAATGCGTCTTCTTAATGTTGAGATACTCACTTTGTATTTCGCCGAATAGTCAGCTAATGGTATCCAGTTTAAGTTATCCAAACATCCTCCCTCTTGCATAATCAAATCTAACTCACCACCCTGATATGGTAAATACCCTTGGTGAATAATCAGGACTTTCAACTATATTTATAACCTAAAGTCCAGATGAATGACTAATCAATGGCCTAGGTATTGTCCTAATGCGTCTTAATTTCTTTGGTTTGCGGATGCCGTTTTGTGTCCTTATCATAAAGTTGTGACTGTTAAATCCTATAAATCACCTGCATTAGTACTCAGTGGAGGCGGCACAAAGGCCGCAGCCTTTCATATTGGCGTCTGTCTGGCTATGCAACAGAGAGGCTTTATCTTTGGCAGTGATGAGGACAACCAGGGTAGGCAAGGTATTCGATTTAAAACCTTTGTAGGCTCAAGTGCGGGCTCTATTGTGGCTAGCTTCCTAGCCTCTGGCTATTCACTGGAAGACATCATCTATGCCTTTACCTTGGGTTCGGGCCTGACTGAGCTTCTGCCACAATCCAAGCTCAAACAAAAAGACCACGACCTTTCTCCCATGGGGTACCGCGACCTCTTTTCTGTACCCATAAAAGAAGCTCTGCCCAGATGGTTTTTACCTGCCTTCTTTTCAAATAAACTAGGTGTGACGGGTGGCCTTGAAGTGCTGATCAAACGTGGTGTAAAAGTGAATGGACTCTTCTCCACCCAAAACTTAGAGAAGTACTTTCGTGAAAAAGCTTTAAAAACTAATAATTTTAATGAGTTAGAGTCTAGATTGTTCATCATTGCAACCTACCTAGACCACCCCAAAAAAGCGATCTTTGGGCCAGAGATAGACACCCATTTTAAAGGGGATAAGCATGCCGACTATATCTCTCACGCTACCATCTCTGAAGCCATTGCCAGCTCCTCAGCTCTTCCTGCAGTTTTTGCCCCTTATGGAATCAAACTAGATAAAGACAATGAAAATACCCCACCCACCTACTTTTTTGATGGGGAGATCAGGGACACTATGAGTACTCACGTAGCCACTGAACAGGGTGCTGACCTAGTCATTGCCTCCTATTCAATGAGTCCCTATGAGTTGAATACTGAAATGGGCAGCTTAAACCAATATGGCATACCCATGATTATCAACCAGGCGATTTATCAAGTGATTCATCAAAAGGTTGAGCATTACCAAGAATCACAAAATACTATTCGTTCCATCATTGAGATTTTAACCACCCACTTTAAAGAACATAATGTCCCTCAACAAAAGCAATCCGAGCTGATCAATAAGATCGTGGATTCTACAAAAATTAACTTGGATGCTCAGTACATTTATATTCACCCCAGTCCACAGGACCACGAGATGTTTTTTGCCGATCATCTCAGCCTTAACAGCAAAAATTTAGAAAAGATCGCTAACGTCGGGTATAAAGCTGCAATGAACAAGTTAAGGACTCTTAAACTTCTTTAACTTTGATCCTAGGATTGCATTGCGTCGAACCTCTTCTATTTTGACCAAAGTCGTATAGATGCGTTTAGTGGTTTTTATGAGTTCCTCACTTGTTTTTGAACAACTGATTACAAAGAATTTAGAGAAAAAAGATTGGACCTATAAGCAAATCGAGGGCACATCCTCTTTGGTCCCATTGACTCTATTACTCAAAAGCAATCCTCAGTTTATCCCTGGCTACAAACATCTCCTTTTGGTTGAAGAGGACCACGAAGCCCGCACATTGGTGCAATATCTTGAGTCTCAAAACCTCAATTGTCTGTACTTACCTGACTTTGATGTCAGCCCCTACTCTGGGCTTTCACCAAGAAGCGATCTTTCTTCTCAGCGTTTACGATTTTTACATCATATTTCTACGGCATCTAGTGATTACTCCATTTACGTAACCACAATGACTGCTTTAAGTCTTAAGACTCTTCCTAAAGATCACTTGGATCAAAACACTTATAACTTCAAAGTGGGGGAAGAACTCCCCGATCCTATTCAAGAATTTTTAACACTTTTAGGTTATCGCTCTGTAAGCATTGTAGAACAACCTGGTCAATACAGTATGAAAGGTGGAATCCTCGACATTTTTTCACCTGCACACACTCTTCCTATACGAATCGAACTGTTCGGAGATGAAATTCATACTTTTAGGTACTTTAATGTAGAAACACAAAGGTCTGAAACTAAAGAGCTTTCTTGCTTCACTCTTATCCCAGCAAAAGAAACCTTTTACACAACAGAAAACCCCTCTTCACTGTTTAAGTATTTAAATGCTGTCACCTCAGATCGTAAAGTTGCTAAAGAAGATCTGGAACAAACTCAATTTGCTATCAGAAATCAAAGAGATTTTGTTGGACAAGAGTTCTTTTTAAAAGGCTTTTGGGACAAGTTTTCTTTGGCTAAAGATTTTTTTCCCCAACATTTAATATGTTGGCTTCCTAATAAGGAGATTCTTCTTAACAAATGGCAAGTTGCCCTAGAGTCTCTACAGCAAGAGTACCAGAATGACCTTGAAAGTTTGATCCACCCTAAAGTTGAGGACCTGTACTCTATTAAATCTGCTGACATCCTTCCAGAGAAACATACCTTTTTATTGGATGAAATTTTGCTTAAAGACCTCGAAGAAATTGAAGCCACAGATGAAGATCACCTTATTAAATATTCCTGTACTACACTTAAAGAGTCCTTAGCTAAGATTCGTGCTTTAAAAGGCAACTTTAAGGATTTACAAATATTTTTAGCCTCACAATTCCAAAACTGGAAGCAACAAGGGTTTAATTTGATCATCTCAGCTCCTCAAGATTTCGCCTTCCAAAGAGCAGAGCAACTGTGTGCAGGTATAGAACAAGAGTACACTAAAGGCTTAAACATTCATGAAGCTATCCAAACCTCTTTGCATAATGATGCCCCTTCGATTTTCATCACTAAAGAACCTTGTTTGGATACACTTAAACTCAATGAAGAAAATTTAATTCTTTTAAGATTCAAAGATCTATTCGGAAAAACCATTTCAAGATCATCACAAAATAGCAGTGCCGACTATTTCAAAAAACTCGATGCGATACGATTTGGTGAGATCAAATCTGGTGATTTTTTAGTCCACATTCAACACGGATTAGGTTGCTTTGAAGGCCTTAAAATCATGGATATACAGGGTGTCACTTCTGAGTTTTTGGAAATCAGGTACAAAGATAAAGACAAACTCTACTTACCCGTCCATCGTATCAATCAAATTAAACTTTATAATGGTCCTCACAATGAAACACTCCTAGATAAACTTGGTGGTAGTACATGGGAAAAGGCCAAGATCAAAGTCAAAAACCATATTCGAGATGTAGCAAATGATCTGCTCCAGATGTATGCAGAAAGAAGCCTTAAAAAAAGATCACCTTATAAAATTACAGATTCTGATCTTTTTGCATTTGAAAACGAATTTCCTTTTGACGAAACAGAGGACCAAATTAAGGCCATCCACGACATTCGTTCTGACTTATTAACAGATAAACCTATGGATCGACTGGTATGCGGAGATGTCGGTTTTGGTAAAACCGAAGTTGCCATGAGAGCTGCTTTTCAAGTTTTATTGTCTGGTAAACAAGTAGCTGTCCTTGCCCCTACTACTGTTTTGACCTTTCAACATTTTCGATCTTTTAAAAAACGCCTTGCTCATTGGGGTTTTAACATTAAAAGTCTCAATCGTTTTGTTTCACCCAAAGAAGTCAAAGAGACACTCAGGCTGCTTAAGACTGGCGAAGTTGATCTTGTTGTGGGCACTCATAGGCTATTGAGCCAAGATGTTGAATTCAAAAATTTAGGTTTACTCATCTGTGATGAAGAACAGAAATTCGGCGTAAAACATAAAGAAAAAATTAGAAAACTCAAAACCGAGGTGGACACCCTAATTCTTTCTGCAACACCTATTCCACGCACATTGAATATGGGTCTTATGGGACTCAGAGACTTAAGTTTAATCACCACAGCACCCATCGACCGACAACCTACACGTACCTTCGTTACTAAATATAATCCTGAAATTATTAAAAAAGCCATTTACTCAGAAATTCAACGGGGTGGGCAGGTTTACTATGTTCACAACCGCGTACAAAGTATTTATGGCATATATGACGAACTTAGAAACCTTATGCCTGATGTAAGAATTGCGGTGGGACATGGTCAAATGGCCGAACATGAATTGGAAAAAGTCATGCTGGCTTTTTTTAACCATGAAATCGATGTTTTACTTTCAACCACCATCATTGAATCTGGCGTGGACATTCCAAATGCAAACACCATGTTTATTGATCAAGCTCAACAGTTCGGTCTGAGCCAGTTGTATCAACTTAGGGGCCGCGTAGGTCGAAGTAAAAATAAAGCGTATTGCTATTTGATCATACCCAAAGGACGTCAAATTGAAAAAGATGCTTTAGAGCGCCTTAAAATTCTACAAGAAAATACAGCTCTTGGAAGTGGAATACGTATTGCACATTACGACCTTGAGCTGCGTGGCGCAGGAAATCTACTTGGCGAAGATCAATCTGGTCATGTGAATGTTGTAGGGTATGATTTATATATGGAACTTCTACAACAAGCAGTAGCGGAGGTTCAGGGTAAAAAATTAAACACTCATCTTGACCCTGAAATCAATATTTCTTTACCTGCATTGATTCCTAGCGATTATATTCCAGATATTAGAATGCGACTCTCCTTTTATAAAGCACTGTCCACTATTGAATCACCAGAAGAGATTGATCAAATTGAAGAGGAAATGCGAGACCAATATGGCACACTACCAGATGCCGTTCTTAATTTATTTATGATGATGCTTGTGAAAAAAATCTGTAAAGACAAAGGAATCAAAGAGGTCGGTTCTGGGCCCAAAAATCTTAGTCTTAAATTTGATACTTCGACAACCATGTCTATTGATAGAATTCTTGCTCTTACACGACAAGAAAATAAAAAATACAAATTACTGCCTGATGATCGACTTCTGATCCGAATGAATGAGATCACTTGGCCAAGAATTTACGATGAAATCAATTTCTTATAAAGAGTTCAGAAACGAATCTCTTGCAAACCTGAAAGTTAGAAAACAAGATGCAGTCCTACTTTAAAGCTTCTGGTTTTAAATTTATCTGGAAAAAGACTACTTTTTGCAGAAGCAAGGCTTGGGAAATCTTCCATTTCAAAAAAGATAAAACTTCCTTCTAGACCATAGTTATAGAACGCCTCCATAGACATGGTTTTTTGTAACCAATCTAAAAGCAATAGCCCGCCCAAGGTATAGTAAAAAGAAAGTTTAGAATCATGTTTAAGCACATCACTTGAACTGGGATTTTCAAACGAATATCTACCTATTCCTATTTTTCCGTAGGGCGCCACATAAGGATTGTTAAATATTCCATCAGCAATAGCATGTAAATCAGCACCTGTTTTTAATGCTTTAACCCCACCTTTAAAATTATACAGACCTAGGTTGATACCTGCACCCACCGAGATCAGAGGTAAGTTATAACTAGCCATAGTTTGTAATCCAAAATCCATCGATTTGGATTTAATCTTGGCTTTTTGCAGCGTAGAAACTGGGTAATTTATATCTGATTCAGATTTTTCCAGTGATAAAGCAATTCTAAATCCCCATGACGGTCTTCGTTCTTTAAAAGAAAGGAATCTGCTTTTTTTAGAGTCTTTTTCATCGTCTACAATAAATTGCTTCTCGACCTTTACCCAATTTTCACTCTCATCATGATCCTCTTTTACATTCTTGGCGTAGGTCCAGCTAATAAAAAAAGCATTTATCACGATATGTAGAAGTATGAAGCGCTTAATTCCCACCATGGTTAAATTATATAGTAGCTTACTGTTTATTCAATTTTTATTTTTTGCCCCTACTTCTTGGGCTCAATCTGATGTGGAAAAGATAATCCAAGAGATGACACTGGAACAAAAGGTCGGGCAGCTTTTTGTATTTGGCTTTAAACAACAGACCTATGATGCTTCATTAAAACAATTCCTAGACAGCACACAGCCTGGTGGACTCTTATTCTTTTCTAGAAATGGCAGATCTCCTCAAAGTGTAGCCCAACTTATTCAAGGAATTAAAGGACACTATAAACAAAAACCTTATTTAGAGCCTTTATTTATGGTTGATCACGAGGGTGGAGACGTTGTGCGCGTAGGACCTTCACATTTTTTTCCAAGTGCACTCAGTATTGGAAAGACCCAAGACCCAAGTCTTGCCTATCAGCTTGGTTTATGGACAGGACGTTACCTCAAAAGTATCGGCTTTGATGTCAACTTTGCTCCCGTTGTTGATTTACGTTCTGAAGAGAAGTTCAGCTTTATCGGAGAACGTTCTTTTGGTTCCTCTCCCGAAGAAGTTGTCAAAATGGTCCAGCCTTTTATTTCTGGCATTCACTCTGCACGCGTGCTGTCTGTATTAAAGCACTTTCCTGGTCATGGCAGGGTACATGAAGACAGTCACAAGGAAATCGTAAGAAAGATGGCTTCTTTAGAAGAGCTGACAACAAAGGACCTCTTGCCTTTCAAAACGATCATCCATTCCACGCCTCAAATTGGTGTGATGACTTCACACATGAGCGTTGAAGCCCTAGACCCTACTGGTGAACTCACTACTTTTTCTAAACCCATTGTGTCTAAACTTAGTGACACTTTTCAACATGATGGACTTGTTTTCACAGATGATCTCGACATGATCTTTTTTAAGAATAAAGATTTGGACCTTGCTCAAAAGGTTGTAGATTCCTTAAATGCTGGTCATGATCAAGTGCTGGTTGTTTGGTCCAGAAAAAATCAACATGTTGCTTATAATGCCGTTCTAAACGCCATTAAAACAGGAAAAATGAGCGAGCAATTTATAAATAGCAAACTCGAAAGAATTTTAAAAACTAAACTTAGGCTTAAACCTACAAATGACAACTTTGATATGGAAAATATCAAGCGTAGCCTAGCAAAGATCTACACCTTACAAACCAAAATCAGCCAACTGCATTTCCAAAAAGTGCCTAAAAGCTTATTTGAAGAGATTGCTGAGTTTACAAAATCAAATAAAGCCAATTATCTTTTTACCTTTTCTAATGCCTTTGCCACAGAATTTAAAAGTGTCTTTGATAAAGGTAAATTTATCCCTCTTTCTATGGAAAACTGGAATGCACAATTACAACATTGCAAAAAGAATCTTTGTTTTTTCCATGTCTCTGGGGACACTTCTAATAAGCGCCTAAAAACCGTTCCTAAGGATATTCTTCCTCACCTTGTTCTTATTAACACCACTGACCCTCTATTAACTCATGAACTTCCTTCTAAAAAAATGAACATTTATGGTGTGAATAAAAATATTTGGAAATGGATAGAAAAAGAGATTAAAAATATCAATTCCTCTTATGCCTTAGTCACTCAACAGTGAATGACAACAACGCTCCAATGATTAGATAATAGCAAACGGCTTGGAAAGTTTGTCTTTAAAGTGGACATGAAAAAAGGGACTCTTTACGGTCCCTTTTATCTACTAAATTTGAACAGATATTAAAAAATATTTTTTGAAGTTTTTTATATTGCACTGAGGTCAATAGTTACAGATTTAAACGCGCTTCTGCTCTCTTAAGTTTACGGTTGTACTTCTCGATGACTTCAACATCTTCTGTTTGAGCCATGGCCTCTATTGACTTCTCAATGGCCAACTTTGCTCTTTCCGTATCGACTTCGTTCTTGGTCTCAGCTGTTTCTGCAAGGACAGAGATCTCTCCTCCTAGAATCTCACAATAACCCCAGCTTACAGAAATTCTTTGCTCTTCTGTACTGCCTTTGGCTTTATAAGATAAAACACCTGACTCAAGAGTTGTAATTAAAGAGGCATGTTGATCCAAGATAGTAACCTCACCTTTATAAGCAGGAATGGTTACAGACTCGATTTCTAAGTCTGTAACTACTTTCTTAACGGGTGTGACAATAGATAGTTTTAAGCTCATGACTGTCCTTTAATAAACTATAAAGTTTTTGCTTTCTCTAAAACGTCTTCAATAGTTCCAACTAGATAGAACGCCTGCTCTGGAACGCTGTCATGTTTACCATCAAGGATTTCTCTAAATCCTTTAACAGTGTCTTTAATATCTACGTATTTCCCTTTTAAACCTGTGAAAACTTCGGCCACAAAGAAAGGTTGAGATAAGAATCTTTGAACTTTACGGGCACGACCCACAACAAGCTTATCTGACTCTGATAATTCGTCCATACCTAAAATCGCAATGATATCCTGAAGTTCTTTATATCTTTGAAGTAAAGCCTGAACATCACGTGCTGTTTTGTAGTGATCATCACCCACAACTTGTGGATCCAAAATTCTTGATGTGGAGTTAAGAGGGTGAACCGCAGGATAAATACCAAGAGCTGCAATATCACGATCTAAGTTTGTTGTTGCATCCAAGTGAGTGAATGTTGTTGCAGGAGCAGGATCAGTATAGTCATCCGCAGGAACGTAAATCGCTTGCACAGAAGTAATAGAACCTTTTTTAGTTGAGGTAATACGCTCTTGTAGAGATCCCATCTCTGTACCTAATGTAGGCTGATAACCCACAGCTGAAGGAATACGACCTAATAACGCAGACACTTCAGCACCAGCTTGTGTGAAACGGAAGATGTTATCCACGAAGAAAAGAACGTCTTGGTTCTCTTTGTCACGGAAATATTCTGCAATGGTTAATCCTGTTAAAGCCACACGCGCTCTGGCACCTGGAGGCTCGTTCATCTGACCATAAACTAGTGCTGTCTTATCAATAACGCCAGACTCTTTCATTTCTAACCAAAGATCTGTACCTTCACGAGTTCTTTCTCCCACACCCGCAAACACAGAATAACCACCATGCTCAGTCGCAATGTTACGAATCAACTCTTGAATCAATACGGTTTTACCAACACCCGCACCACCAAAGAGACCGATCTTTCCCCCTTTTGCATAAGGAGCTAAAAGGTCCACTACTTTAATACCTGTCATAAGCATTTCAGCTTGTGTAGATTGTTGATCAAAAGTAGGAGCTTCTCTATGAATAACCCATCTTTCTTTAGCAGGAATCGCAGGTCCACCATCTACTGGATCACCAGTAACGTTAATAATACGGCCCAACACTTCTGCACCTACAGGAGCTGTGATCATATCACCTGTGTTTTGAACTTCAGTTCCACGAACAAGTCCATCTGTGCTATCCATAGAAATCGTTCTGACCACACCATCACCCAGATGCTGTGCCACCTCTAATACAAGGTTAAATTTTTCACTGTTAATTGTTGTGTTTGTTGCTCTTAGAGCTGTGTAGATGGGTGGAAGCTCACCGCTACCAAACTCAACGTCAACCACTGGTCCCATTACTTGTTTAATTTTTCCTGTTTGCATTTTTAAACCCTTTCTCCTTCAGTATAATTACCCTTGGAGCGCTTCCGCACCAGAAGTGATTTCAATCAATTCAGTTGTAATATTAGCTTGTCTTACTTTGTTATACGTTAAAGTAAGTTTATAAATCATTTCAGCAGCATTTTTAGTTGCATTTTCCATAGCCGTCATACGTGCCGCATGTTCAGCAGCAATACTCTCAGACATGACTCTGTAAATTTGAACAGCGAAGTGCTTCTTAAGCAGCTGATCCAACATTTCAGCAGGAGAAGGTTCAAAGATAATATCTGTAATCTCGTCCGTTCCTTCTTCTGCTGCGACTGCTAGAGGCAATAATGTCTCTTGCACGATCTCTTGCGCAATTGCTGATTTAAATTCGTTATACACAAGCTGAACTTCGTCATAATCGCCCGCTTGATACTTCGTTAAAAGATCTTCTGCCACGTCGCTAGCAAGAGAGTACGAAATGTCTTTTGCTAGATTTTCTAATGTTGCTACAGCTTCAATTTTTCTGTTTTTGAAAAAAGCGGCGGCTTTTTTCCCGATAAAATAGAAATCGACCTGTTTGTAGTTCGGTGCAATTTCATCGTATTTTTTTAATGCCCATCTTGCCAAGTTGTTGTTGAACCCACCACAAAGTCCTCTATCACTTGTTAGTACAACAAATAATAGTTTTTCTTTGGGCCTTTCCCCTGTTTCTATAAGCGGGTGTTCCACACCGTTTGTAGAAGCAATGTCATTGATCAGATTCAAAATTTTATAGGCATACGGGCGACAATTTATAATATTGTCTTGGGCTTTTTTTAGTTTAGCAGCAGAAACCATTTTCATGGCTTTTGTAATCTGTTGAGTGTTCTTTACACTCTCGATTCTGCCTTTAATATCCTTTAAATTTGCCACTGATACCGTTCCTTAAATTAAGCGTTTGTAGGTCTAAAAACAGCGTTAAATTCTTTAATGGCTTCTACCAATTTAGCTTCAGTTGCATCAGAGATTTTCTTTTCGCTAACAATATTCTTTTGAACATCACTGTACTTTTGTGACAAGAATTCGATGAATTCTTTTTCATAACGATTCACATCTGTCTCAGTCACATTATCCAAATAGCCTTTAACCGCAGCATAGATAAGTACAATTTGCTCTTCCACTTTGTAAGGAGAGTACTGGGGTTGTTTTAAAATCTCAACCAGCTTACGACCTCTAGACAACTGTCTTTGCGAAGCCGCATCTAGGTCTGATGCAAACGCAGCAAATGCTTCAAGGTCTCTGAACTGTGCAAGGTCCAATTTCAAAGTCCCCGCAACTTGTTTCATCCCTTTAATTTGTGCAGCACCACCCACACGAGATACTGATTTACCTACGTTCACTGCAGGTCTGATCCCTTTGTGGAATAAGTCTGATTCCAAGAATATTTGTCCATCTGTAATTGAAATCACGTTCGTGGGTACGTAAGCAGAAATATCACCCGCTTGTGTTTCAATAATAGGTAAAGCTGTTAATGAACCACCACCGTCAGCTTCACTCATTTTTGCCGCACGCTCTAAAAGTCTTGAGTGAATATAGAATACATCTCCAGGGAAGGCTTCACGACCAGGAGGACGTCTTAAAAGTAGTGATAACTGTCTGTAAGCTTGAGCTTGTTTAGTTAAGTCATCATATACAATCAACGCATGTTGACCATTGTCTCTGTAATACTCAGCCATAGACACCCCTGCATACGGAGCTAGGTACTGCAATGGTGCAGGATGAGACGCTGAAGCCACAATAACAGTTGTGTACTCTAAAGCACCTGTGGCTCTTAATTTTTCAACCACTTGTGCGATGGTAGATTGTTTTTGACCAATAGCTACGTAAAAGCATTTTACGTTTTGGTCACCTTGGTTAATGATTGTGTCAATGGCGATGGCTGTTTTACCAGTCTGTCTGTCACCAATGATCAATTCCCTTTGTCCACGACCAATAGGAATCATAGAATCAATAGCTTTAATACCTGTTTGAAGAGGTTCTCCCACTGGTTGTCTTTTAATAATACCTGGAGCTTTGATTTCAATCGCTCTGAACTCTGTGGCTTGAATTGGACCTTTGCCATCAAGTGGGTTACCTAAAACGTCCACAACACGACCTAAAAGGCCATTACCGACTGGTACTTGAACGATCTTAGCTGTTCTTTTAACAGAATCACCTTCTTTAATTCCTCTGTCTTCACCTAGAACCACAATACCTACTGCTGAATTCTCTAGGTTAAGAACCATCCCTTTAACGCCACTTTCAAATTCAACAAGCTCACCAGCCATTGCATTTTCAAGACCAAAAACTTTGGCAACACCGTCACCAATTGTTAATACAGTTCCTGACTCACTTACTTCTACGGTTTTGCCGTAGTTCTTGATTTCGTCCTTTAATATTCTACTAATTTCATCAGCGCGTATTTCCATTAGTTAGCACTCCTATTGATTTGGTCTTTTAATTTTTTTAAATGCGTTTCAAATGTATCATCGAATGTATAACTTCCCACCTGAGCCTTAATTCCACCGATGACCTTCTTGTCTTCCACGTAAGTCAAAATCACTTTTTTATTCAATACTCCTTGAATCTTAGACTCAATGGCACTTCTTTGTGCTGGGCTTAGAATGTAGGATGATTTTACCGTACCTCTTACGACCCCATTGGCCTCATCGTTCAATGACTCATAAGAAGATGTGATTTCAGGTAGGTATGTAATTTTATTTCTCTCTGTAAGCATCTTTAATGTATTCACAACATCTTTGCTTGCTTTGATCTGCTCTAGAGTTTTATCCAAAATTTTAATCTTATCTGCCAAAGACACTTGTCTTGATAAAAGGAAGTTTTCAACATCTGAAGAAGATAAAACTTCACTTAAAACTCTAAGTTCTTTTAAATATTTTGTTTTGATATCTAAGTTTTCACCTAAATCAAACAAGGCCTTAGCGTATTGATAAACAAAGTCTTTGCTCATGGATTCACCCTAATCTCTTCCAAGAATTCGTTGTGCAGCCGTTGAATTTCGTTTTCTCCAATTTCTTTTGGAAGGTCTTCTTTAGCTCTTGAAAGGGCCTTTTCTAAAACCATCATTTTGAATTGTCGCTCTGTACTCTTAAATGCGGCTAATGCGTTCTCTGAAGCATCTTTGACCGTCTTTTCCGCAGATCGTTTCGCCTCTTGGATCAAATTATTTTTATATTCAACAGATTCTCTTTTAGCCTGCTCAAGTCTTGAAGAGTACGTCGTTTCAAGCTTGCTTAGACGATCTTCGATCTCTTTGCGCTTCTTTTCTACTTCCGCCATTTCTCTTTCTGCTTTAGTAGACTCTTCAATGAACTTTTGTCTGTAAACTGGAAATACAGGCACTAGATATTTTTTAATGATAAAAACTATAATTCCCACGAACAATAAAAAGTTAAATGTCTGAGCCGCCACCAAGTCCCAAGGGATCGAACCATCATGATGATGTCCTCCACCTGCAGGCATCGCTGTGGAACCTACTAGCATCAATGTTACAAATAATAGCCTTGGATAAACTCCTGAATACATTATTGGGCTCCTCCCCTGCTATTTAATATTTGCTTAACAATGACTTGAGACACTTCGCTTGAAGTTTGATTTAAAACACCCGCTGCTTGCTCCAACTGTAGGGATATTTGCTGTTGCGTTTGGGCAGAAATATCTTTAGCTTTTTCCAAAGCGTCTTTTTGGATTTTTTCTACTTCTTTGGATGCCATGGATCTCTGTTCATTGAACATGAAAGAAACTTCTTCATTGATTTGGCGAGCTCTTTTTTGGAACTTCTCTTCGGATTGCTGGATGAGCTCATGGGAGCGTTTCATGATGTCAGAACTTCCAGATGTCATTTTTTTTCTTTCTTCAGAAGCTAAAAAGTAAGGCTTAAACGCAATATAGTACAGCAAAACATACGCAAATAGATAGATACCTAACTGTACGAATAAAGTACTGTTGATACCAAGTGCCGATACGATGGTTTCTAACATTTTGAGGTTTTCCTTTTTTTAGGAAAATGGCTATCATTGAGATCAATAGCGGTCAATGATTTTAAGAGGTCTGCGGCATATATGAAGCACCCTCAAACACGACTCCATCGGCAATGCTTAGCGAAGGACTTGTGACTGTTCCAGTAAAGTGTGCGGGTGGGTACATTGTGACCTTTGACTTTGCGTAGATATTCCCTTTGACGTAACCAGAAATGATGACCTCATCGGCTTCGATTTGACCCTCTATGTCAGCAGTCTGATCGATAACCAAAATATCATTTGTATAAATCTCGCCCTTAAATTCACCCGAGATTCTTACCGTACCCTCAAAGGATAACTTACCCTCAAATTGTGTTCCAGGGCCTAAAATGGCAGAGACCTCACCGATCTCATGCTCCTCTTCTGATCTTTTTTTGACTGTGTTCATTTCCATGTTGTTAATTCCATTCTCTAAACTTTTTGATCAGACCTTCAAATTGCTCTTTATTATAAAATTGCAATGTCAGTTGGCCTCTTCCATTTTTATACTGAATTTTAGTTTTTGCACCTGTATTGCGCTGGATTTCCTTAGAAAGGGCCTGTAGCGCTCTAGTTTCGCTTGTCTCCACTTCTACATCTGAAGGCTTACCTTCTAGAGTTGTTTTAACAAGCTTCTCTGTGGACCTTACACTGAGGCTCAGATCCAAACATTTTTTTGCTAACTTTTTTTGCAGTTCTTTATCTTCAACCACAACTAAGCATCGGGCGTGTCCCATAGATAGATCGCCCGCAGCCACCATATCCTGGACTTCTCTAGAAAGCTTCAAAAGTCTTAGTGTATTTGTGACTGTAGCTCTATCTTTACCCACCTTTTCGGCCACATCTGCTTGCGTCATATTGTGTTTGTCCACAAGGATTTGGTACGCCAAAGCTTCTTCAATGGGGTTTAAATCATCTCTTTGGATATTTTCAATAAGAGCTAACTCTAAGGAATCCTTCTCGTTTGTCTCTTTTAAAATGACTGGAACCTTTACTAGTCCAGCCTTTTGAGCGGCTCTCCATCTTCGTTCACCAGCAATGATCTCAAAGCGATTTGCAGAAAGCCTTTGTGCCACTATAGGCTGCATGATTCCTTTTTCTTTAATACTCGCCGCTAAATCTTCTAAGGGTTGAGGATTAAAAACTTTTCTAGGCTGATATTTGTTGGCTTCAAGATTCTCCACGGCCACCCAATGGATTCTTTCTGTATCTGGAACTTCAACTTTCGGGGCTTCTGTAGCCGATTTGACTTTAGGGGGTTCTTTTGAGGCCTGTTTCTTTTCTGAAGTATCAGAAACTAGCTCTTCTGTTTCATCTAAAGAAGCTCCTCCCACACCGAGTAAAGATCCCAAACCACGTCCCAATCTTTTTTTGTTATTTTTTGTATCTGTGCTTTGTTCTGTATTTTTGTTTGCCACCTTAAGCTCCTACCATGTTTTCTTTTGCCACATTGCTTTTCACGCTTCGTTGATCCAACTCACGAGCTAAGGCCATATACTTTTTAGCACCTACTGATTTTGGATCATAAGCTATGATGGACTGTCCATGGCTTGGGGCTTCACTCAATCTTACATTTCTAGGGATAATAGTTTGGAAAACCTTGTCTCCAAAATGAGATTTAATCTCAGTTACAACTTGATGCGACAGGTTATTTCTTGTGTCAAACATAGTAAGGGCAATGCCATCAATCTTTAGTCTAGGGTTAAGCTTCTTTTTTAGAAGCCCCGCAGTATTTAGGAGCTGAGACAACCCCTCTAGAGCAAAGTATTCACATTGTAGAGGAACAATAAAGCTATCCGCAGCAGTCATCGAGTTAATGGTCAAAAGTCCTAACGAAGGAGGGCAATCAATCAGAATATAATGGTATTTTGACTTAATAGATTCTAGAGCTTCTTTAAGTCTAAACTCTCTTTCTGGAACATCTATAAGTTCTATTTCAGCACCAACAAGGTCTGGGTTGGCTGGGATCACTTCTAAGTTTTTATGTGATGTTTGAAATAAAGAATCAGAGATTTTTTTCTCACCAATAAGGACATGATAAATATTTTTTTCAGCCTGCTCATGTCTTTTAATTCCTAGACCACTCGAGGCATTCCCCTGTGGGTCCATATCAATGAGAAGAACTTTTCTCCCCATTTCAGCTAAACATGCCGCCATATTTACTGACGAAGTCGTTTTTCCCACTCCGCCCTTTTGGTTTGCAATACAAATTACCTTTGCCATTATGCCTCCGATCTTCAAAATTGTTTCACGTGAAACAATTCAAGTAAAGGATATTCCACATTAGACACTTAGCATAAGCGAAGTTGTTCCACGTGAAACATTATTTTTCAGATTTTCCTTTATAATACACAAGCGATCTCTGAGTATCCCCGTCCAAAGAATAGTCTGAATAGGCAAAATAGTGGGCTGGGATGTGTCCGATTTCATTGTTCCACGTGGAACCTTTTATAAAAAATCCAGGAGATTCGTTAAATTTAGACTCGGACGACAGGAATTCCTGAATACTCATAAGTCCGCGGCTCAAAAATACATAAGGAAGGGGCGGGGTGATTGCAGCGAAATCTTGGTTTAATATAACAACATTATTTAACTCAAGTTTTGTGCTTGCATACTTTAAAAACTCACACTTTCTTTCGTCTGTATCTACAAGAAAGAACAGATTGCTAGGTGAAAGTATAGCCCAAATCATGCCTGGAATACCGTTGCCTGATCCAAGGTCATAAAATGAATATTCATCGGGTAGTCTGTAGTTATTCAAATACTCATTGTGGCTGCGTAGTCCATCTTCAATATGTCTTGACCAGAGATTCGCAATATCTTTTCTGCTTACCAAATTGATTTTCTTATTAAATTTTTCGATTAAACTGGCAAATTCCTTAACCTGTTGAAGACTCATAGCTTATCCATCCAAATGAATCATCAGAGCTTGAATGGCTGATGGATTGACACCGCTAATACGAGAAGCCTGTCCCAATGTTCTGGGTTGAATTCTCATCAATTTCTCTTTCTCTTCAGAAGACAGTGACTGTAATTGAGTATAATTAAAAGAGTCAGGAATGATTAGATCCTCCAAATTACTCATCTTCTTTATCTTATCATACTCTCTGTTGATATAGCCCTCATATTTAATGTCAATCTCCACTGGTTCATATATATCAGAAGAAACCTGAAAAGACAGTGATAAATGTTTTATATTTTCATTAGTGACTTCTGTTCGACGAAGTAACTCTTCGCAATTGCTAGGTTTTAAAAGTCTTTTTGTGGGTATGGATTCTAAAAAGGACTGTGTGGTTTCGTTAGGTACAAGCTTATGACCTTTTAATGACTCTCTATACTGCTTTCTACCGTTTAAGAGCTCATCAATTTTTCGTTTTTGTGCCTCAGTATATAGACCATACTTCAAGCCGTAATCATACAACCTTTCATAGGTATTATCTTCACGCAATATTAGGCGATATTCAGCTCTAGAGGTGAGCATACGGTAAGGCTCAAGGGTTCCTTTCGTAGTTAAATCATCAACTAAAACACCAATATAAGCCTCATGTCTTTTAAGAACAAAAGGGTCCTTATCTTCTATGGCAAGACTGGCATTTAAACCCGCCATAAATCCTTGGACAGCAGCCTCTTCATAACCACTTGTTCCATTGATTTGTCCCGCTAAATATAAACCCGAAATAAACTTTGTCTCTAAAGAACTTTTAATCTGAGTGGGTTGAATAAAGTCATATTCCACAGCATAACCAGGGCGAATTAAACGAACATTTTCAAGCCCAGGAATGGTTTTTAAAAATTCTAACTGAACATCCTCAGGTAGGGAAGTGGATATCCCCTGTAAATAAACTGAGTTTGTATTTAGCCCTTCTGGCTCCAGAAAGGTTTGGTGTCGGTCCTTATCTGCAAATCTTGTAATCTTATCTTCTACACTAGGACAATATCTAGGACCAATCCCATCAATCATACCTGTGAACATTGGAGATTTATCTAAATTCCTTCTAATAATCTCATGAGTACGTTCATTGGTGTAACTAATATGACAAGACACCTTTGGAAGCGCCATCTCTGTAGGACTAAATAAGCTAAATGGAACAAACTTGTCGTCTCCCCATTCTTCTGTAAGTCCTTCATAATTGATAGATTCCTTTAATAAGCGGGGAGGAGTCCCTGTTTTTAGTCTTGTGACTTTAAATCCGAAATCGTTCAACTGATCAGAAAGGCCCACGGTGGCCTTTTCCCCAACTCTTCCACCTTCAAACTTTTGAAGGCCAATGTACATGACCCCTCTCATAAAGGTGCCTGTAGTTAAAATCACTTTTTTTGAAAAAATCTTACTGCCATCAGTAAGAGTAACACCCTGACATACATTTCCGTTAAGTATCAGTGATTTGGCTTCATCCTCTAAAAGATCAATGTTTTCTTCGGTCTGAATCACTTGGCCTGCATTTGCACAATAGAGATCTTTATCACATTGTGACCTAGAACCACGAACAGCAGGTCCTTTTTTAATATTTAAACGCTTAAATTGGATGGTCGAACTATCAGCTATGCGGCCCATCTCACCACCAAGAGCATCCAGTTCTCGAACCATGTGCCCCTTAGCCAGTCCCCCAATAGAAGGATTGCAACTCATAAAACCTATTTTGGAGGCATCAGTAGTGATAAGCAGGGCCTTCTGACCACGACGTGCGGCCACTAAGCTGGCTTCTATACCTGCATGCCCAGCTCCTACTACAATGATGTCATAATTCATAGATTTCATAGGTAATTCAAATACACAGAAACACAGATTCTGTCCATAAAATAGGCTGAGAGTGGGCCTTTTCTTGTGCTCTTTTCAAACACAAAATTCTAGGTCAAAAATCATTTGCCTAAACAAAAATCTTTGAAAATTTTATCTCTCACAATCTCTTCATCTTCAATAAAACGAAGCTGTAACAAATCTTTTAAAGCTAAATTCAAGTGAGACAGTACGAATTCCTCACTATGGCCTTCATCAAAGGTTTGATAGCCCTGTTCAAGCTCATTTTTTATCTTTTCCAAAAGTCCTCTTTGGCGAACAGACACCACCTCCAAAGAAGACTCGCTTTCGCTAATATCAAAAAGCTCGCTCATAGCTGTGGCCAGCTCCTGTAATCCAGACTTAGTAAAAATAGAAATAAAAAAATAGGGGACAGAGTGGGACTGAAAATGCTCCCTTACCTCTTGTTTTTTCTCTTCGTTTAAAAGCTCAGACTTGTTCAGTAAAACCAGCGTTCTTTTGTTTTTAGTAAATTCAAGGAATTTGTCTAAAAACTTATAATTATCATAGTCTAAAAGAACCAGTACCAGGTCAGCCACTTCCACCTGGCCTTTTGCCATTTCAATACCTTCTGTTTCAATGTGATTGTCTGTGGTTCTCAAACCCGCCGTGTCTACCATTTCAAAGGCCTTATCACCAATAATTGTAGTCTCTGATAAAAAGTCACGAGTTGTTCCAGCCACCTCTGAAACAATAGCCCTTTTTCTACCTAAAAATTCATTCAAAAGACTGGATTTACCAACATTGGGAGGGCCAAAGATAAGGGTTTTGATTCCTTTATCAATTAAGTGACGAGTTTCAAAGTTCCTAACTAAAGGTTCTAATAAATTAAGAGATTCTGAAATTTTACACAAGATGTTTTGCTTACTTTCAATTTCAATGTCTTCCGTTGAAAAATCAATCATGGCTTCAAGCCTTGCTATGGCCCAAACTAGCTTCTCTTCTACATTTAACAAAAATGCAGAAAACTGCCCGTCAAGTTGCCTTAGAGCCTTATCAATAAAAGCTGACGAGTTGGCCTCGATAAGCATAAGGACAGACTCTGCTTGTGCTAAATCCAAGCGTCCATTTTTGTAGGCTCGATATGTGAATTCACCACGATCTGCTAACCTACAGCCTTCATGTACAAGTAGGCTTAGAATTTCTCTGACAATCACAGGATTTCCATGGCAAGAGATCTCAACTGTTTCCTCGGCAGTAAAAGATCTCCCCTTTTCAAAAAAGGTGACTAAAACCTCATCTAAAATTCTGTGCTGTGATGGATCTTTAATTTTACCATAGTACACGTAGTTAGGAAGAATCGTTTGGGGAAAACCAGAAAATAGAGGCTTCACATATCTTAGAGCTTGAGAGCCTGAAACCCTAATAACATGAAGTCCACCTCTTCCTTGAGGGGTAGACTGCGCGCAAATTGTATCCTCTAAATTATACATAAAACGCGAAATATCATCTAACTAAGAGTTAAAGTTTTCATCTGGAAAATCATCATCAGGCAAAGCGACGTTTCCGTTCACTTCATAAAACTCTTCTTTTTCTATAACATTTCCATTCTTTTCTTTAAATTTAGAATTAGGTCTTTTACCATTGGAATTTTTAGCATTACTAGGATTCGGATTGGGTTTTGAGTTTACAAGAAATATCTTAATTTTTTTATAAATCCCTTCTCCGACACTTTTTGTTTTAAATCTCTTATCCTCAGAAAGATACTGATGAACTAACTTTCTTTCTCTTGGAGGAAGAGCCCTAAAATATACTGCTTTTTTCTTTTTTAGGACTAGTCCCTTAAGTTTCTCAGCCAACTGATATAATTCATCATCTGCTTTTTCACGATATGAGCCACTATCAACTATCACGGAAACTTTTTCTTCTGGTAAGTTATGTTGTAGGCTTCGTTTTAAAAAGAGCTGAAAACCATCCAAAAGTTGGGCATCTCTATCTTTTAAAATCTCTTCATCTTCACCATATAGGTCCACCAAAATCTTTTTATCTTCTTCAGATACCTTTAAATCAAATGAAAGTTTAAAACCTGCTTTATCAAGTAAAGTTTGCATTTTAGTCTCAACAAAAGACTCGGCTTCGCTTTTTTTACCCCCGAATATTTTTTTAAATAAGCTCACAACTCATCTCCTTTTTAATTTTTAGCCTTAGTAAAAACATACTGTTGAAGAACACCGAACAAGGTACTCACAAAAATATAAAGTGTAAGTGCACTTGGCAGAGAAATCATAAATATTGAAAACATGATTGGCATGAACATCAGCACTTTTTGCTGTGTAGGGTCCATTGCTGTAGGCGTTAGTTTTTGCTGAATAAACATAGTTAGACCCATTAAAACTGGAAGCACATAATAAGGGTCCTTTAAACTTAGATCTTGGATCCAAAGCATAAAAGGAGCCTGATACATAACTACGCTTTCAGATAAAACTCTATATAGAGCAAAGAAAATAGGAATTTGTAATAGCATAGGCATACATCCACCTAACGGATTGACTTGTGATTCTTTCATCAAAGCCATTGTCTCTAGGTTTGCCTTTTGCGAGTCATTTTTATATTTCTCTCTGATCGCTTTAAGTTGAGGCTGGATCTTCTGCATCTTAGCCATGGATTTGTAACCCTTGTATGCCAAAGGAAACACTAAAATCCTCATCAATAAAGTCAGTAGTATAATCGCAATACCGTAATTGGCTGTTAAAGAATAAAAGAACTTCAATAAAGCCAAAATAGGATAACAGATGAGCTTAAACATTCCAAAATTGATCAGTTCAATAAAGTTCGCATCTACACTTTTAAGAATCGCATCATCTTTAGGCCCAATAAAATACTTTTGTGAGATTTCAAAACTTTTCACTTGTGGAGTAAAGGCGTAGTCTAATCTTGCAAAAATATTTTCATCATCACCTGAATAGATCAATGCTGATGGTTTTAGTGTAGACTTATCCAAGACGGCCTGGCCAAAATAGTGATTTGCAAACGACAGAATCGTCACATTATCAAAAACTCGGCTGGCAAATCCATCTTTACTGATGAAGTCTCTGTTAGACTCTCCATTGCTAATGGCAAGATACTCTTGTCTTTCATAATTGGGCATAAACATCGTACCCGCACTAGTGTCTTCAATTTTCATCTCTAGATATGTAGATAAACCAGAAAATTCACCTTGAAACTCATACCCTACGTTCATGGAATAGGTTTTATTATCTAATGTGATTGTTTTTTTAATCACGCCACTTGATCCTTGATGAATTCCAACGATCTTATTGCCCTCTTGCTTTAAATCAAAAATAAGATTTTCTTTTGAATTCAAGATGGCTGTTTTAAATAATTTCGAAAACTTCTTATTTGAAGCGTCCCTTTCTTTATATTTTTTGATCTCAGCATTCTTAAGCTCAAAACCGTAGCTTGAAAACTCAAGTGTCCAAATTTCATCTTCAACTTTAATAATTTGCTCTTCAGGTAGTAGTGCTTCTTCTACTTTTTTAGTCAGCACAGCTGGTGAAGCTTCTTTATTTCCATTCGTATTTTCAGCTTGCACTTCATCGGTCGTTGCCCCCTCTGAGTCTTTAACCTGCAACGGAGTAGAAGCATCTTGAACCTTATCTTTTGCATAAATATGGGGATACTTCTTTTGCATATAATTATTCCAGCCCATAAAAAGCAAAAAGGTGACTGCGATAGCCAGAATTGTTTTTGGATCAAAAAAGGAATTGTTATTATTTGTGCTCATGTCTACATATCCCTAACGTTGGATGTTTGCATTTTTCAGGCGGGGGCACAGGATCATAGCCATAAGGCCCACCAGGTCTACACTTTAAGAGTCTTTTAAGTGTTAAAATAAAGGCTTGGTCAATTCGATGCTGATGGAAAGCATCACGAGCATACTCTGAACAACTAGGTTCAAATCTGCACGCACCTCCAAAAAAGGCGGTTAAAAAGGATCTATAGAAACCTAATAATATGACTGCTAGAAGTTTTAAAAGCTTCTCAATTTTTTTTAAGCAAGCTATCCCAAGCTGGATGTAGAAGTTTTGAGAAGTCTGCGTACCGCATGTCTTTGTACTCATCTTTGCCACTCTTTAAGAAAACCACATTTACATCAAAATACTTATTGGACTGTAAATCTTGGTTCCTAAAAAATTCTCTGCAATACCTTTTAAGCTTATTTCTTGTCACTGCAGTACCTACATATTTAGGTACGGTCCACCCAAAGCGATGGTGCTTAAGAGAGTTAGATTTAAAAGATAAAAGAAGCTTCTTTTGGACAAAAAGCTTCTTACCGCTTTTCTTACACTCTTCAAATTGTAGAGAATGATTTAAGATAATTAGCTTATTTTCCACCAACAGCTACAATAAGTCTTTTACGACCCTTTGCTCTTCTGCGAGATAAAACTTCTCTTCCATCTTTAGTGGCCATACGTGATCTGAATCCGTGTACAGATTTTCTTCTTCTACGACTTGGTTGATACGTCCTTTTCACGAAATTACTCCTTCGAGATTTTTACCTAGAGACGCAATAAATCACAAAGCATATTCATTGGTCAAGTGATTGAACTTATCCACAGGGCATGCTACCAAATAAGGCTCGTCTGGCGTGTATCTGGGGGGACTCGTGTCTGAAAAGCAAGACTTTTGGGCTAAAATCAAACAAAATTTGAAACAAAAAGACAACCAAAGGCTCAATTTGTGGATTGAGCCGACTGAATTGCTCAATATTCAAGAGTCTGATGGCAATTTAGAGTTCCAGTTGGGTGTCCCCACTTTTTTACATGAATACTGGATCACACAGAACTTTTTACCCAATATTCGAGAAGAGATCCGTAATTTCTATTCTAACGACTTTGAACTCAAGCTTATCGTAGACCCTGCCATAAATAAAAGAAACGAGGCCTCACAAAGCCTAGCGGCAGAAAGTCATTTAGCTAAGACTTTAACGCAACACCAAGAAAGAACGCAAAGTTCTTTTATTTCAAATAGTTATAAGCCACCCGAAGGGTTAAACCTAGGTACGGCTAAAAAAGAAACTCGCAGTTTAAGCTCAAATGAGCAACTGACCTCTTCCTATACCTTTTCCTCATTTGTTGTAGGCAGAAATAATGAATTTGCCCATGCGGCCTGCCATAGCGTTGCCGAAAACCCTGCCGCTAGGAAATATAACCCTTTATTTATATATGGACCCACGGGACTGGGTAAAACTCATTTACTAAATGCTGTGGGAAATCACATACTTACAAATAACCCAAGCATTCGTATCCGTTATGTAACTGGGTCTCGCTTTTTTAATGAGTGTATTGCCAGTATTCGAAGACAAGAAATGGATAAATTTAGACAGAGGTACTGTGAAGATAGCGATCTACTCCTTTTAGATGATGTCCATATCTTTAATAGAGGGGAAGCTGTCCAAGAGGAATTCTTCCATATTTTGAACGAATATCTTGAAACCAACCGCCAAGTTGTCGTTTCGAGTGACAAAATGCCTAAAGATATCAAAGGTTTAGCTGAGCGTATCAGAACGAGACTCGAATGGGGACTTATTGCAGACATCCAAATGCCTGATGTAGAAACTCGAATAGCTATTTTAAGATATAAGGCCGAACAGCAAAATATTAAGCTTCCTGCGGACGTGGTGAACTACATCGCTCGAACCTTTAAAAAGTCCATCCGAGAGCTGGAAGGCAGTTTAAATAAGGTTAAAATTTTCTCAGATCTCAATGGTGTAAATATTGATATTAACCTTTGCAAAAAGATTCTTGAGGCTCATGTGGATCAACGGACTTTAACTGTGGAAGAGGTCCAACAGATGGTTGCGGACCATTATAAGGTCCGAGTCAGTGATCTCAAGTCTAAATCAAGAATCAAACCCATTGTGACTGCTCGCCAAGTGGCTATGTTTTTAATCAAACAACATCTTGGTAAATCCTTAGTTGAAATTGGGCGCGCATTTGGGGGACGAGATCATACAACGGTCATTAACGCAGTGAAACGCACAGAAATTCAACAGTCTAAAGATTCTGATTTGGCTAGTGATATTGATGAGTTAGTGACCTCTATCCACAATATCACAGGTGTGCAATAAGTGGATTGTGGATAAGGCTGTGGATTAGGAGTTTGTAACTTTGTGGGTAACTTTTCCTGTGTAAAACCCCCCTTTAAAAAGGCTTTTTGTACAGGCTGTTATCCACAAAAAAAGATTAGTAATTTTAGCGGTTTAGGGTATTTTAGTTCATATTCACAGCCCCTACTACTACTACTAAATTTTTAAAATTAAAGAATTAGTAAAAAGAAAGGATAAAAATGAAAATCCAAATCGATCAAAAAAACTTTTTAGGCTTAATCTCTAAAGCACAAAATGTAGTTGAGAAAAGAAACTCCATGCAAATTTTGGTTAATGTTTTAATTGAAGCTAAAGAATCTAAGATTAAAATTTATGCAACTGATCTTGAAGTGAGTTTAACTGATGAAATGGAATGCAAAGTCCTTCAAGAAGGTAAAGCTGTTATAAATGCAAAGAGTCTTTTTGATATAGTTAAAGAATTACCAGAAGGTGAGATTGCTATTGAAAAGAAAAAGAACCACTGGGTTGAAATTCAACACGGAAAAAGTTTTTTTAATATAGTAGGACTAAATCCTGAAGAGTATCCAGTGTTTCCCACATTTTCCACAAACAAATTCACAAAGTTAAGTTCAAGTATTCTTTTAGATATGATTGAGAAAACAATTTATAGTGTTTCAAATGATGAAACTCGTTACCACCTCAACGGTGTATATTTTGAAAAGCAAAATAAAAATGGAAAACAGTATTTAAGAATGGTGGCTACTGATGGACATAGATTAAGCCTAGTAGATAGGGAAATCCCTGTGGATAATGTGGAAAGTTCTTTCAATGCAGGTGTAATCATTCCACGAAAAGGCTTAAATGAACTTAAAAAACTTGTTGAACAGTCTCAAGGTGACTTGGAAATGGCTATTGAAGGTGCTCAACTTGTAATTAAATCAGGTCCCACATTTTTATTTATAAGACTGATTGAAGGTAAGTACCCTAATTATCAACAGCTTATTCCACAAAATCTTCCTCAATCTTTAGAAGTAAATCGCGAGACATTACTCTCGTCCCTTAAAAGGGTTTCTTTATTGTCGAATCAAAAATCTAAAGGTGTTACTTTTTCATTAACAGATGGAAAAATGGAAATCACTTCTAATAATCCAGAAATGGGCGATGCTAAAGAAGAGTTAGAAATCAACTACAAAGGTCAAAGTATTAAAATTGGTTTTAATGCTAGATATGTTTTGGATGTTCTAAGTAGTTTTGATGAAGATACGCTAAGTATCTCACTTAATGACCAGCTTTCACCAGGAATGATCAAACCAAAGAACGATACGGATTACACATGTGTTGTAATGCCTATGAGAATTTAGTTACAAAGCAATATGGCATATAAAAATTTAAATCTCTTCCACTTTAGAAATATTAAAAATACTGAAATCAAATTGGAAGAGGGTGTTAATATTTTCTACGGCGAGAATGGACAGGGCAAAACAAACTTACTGGAAGCTCTTTTCTTTCTCTCAAGAGGTAGATCATTTAGAACGACAGAACCTTCTAGATGTATATCGATGTTTAAAGAAGAGAGTTTTTCTGAAAGTAATGTTGCGCTTATCAAAAGTAATTATAAAGATTCTTTGAATGTAGATAATTCTTTGAAAGTTCAAATTGAAAATAATAAAAAAACATTTTGGATCAATGAAAAAAGAACAGTTTCAACAAAATTATCCACATTTTGTCCTACAGTTTTATTTAGTCCAGAAAGTTTAGCCTCAATAAAAGAAGGTCCTCAGGAAAGAAGAAACTTAATAGATGACATTATTGAACAGTTACCCGAGTACTCAAAAGCTGTTTCTCAATTTAGAAAAATCTTAAAAACCAGAAATAAGGTTTTAGGTGATGTAAAGAGGGAATTCAAAAAAGAATCAGAGGTCAGAGACCTGTTAAATTCTATAACGGACATTTTTATCAAAAGTGCGTTAGATCTGATTGAGCTTAGGATCTATTTTTTAGATCTGCTTAAACCTTATGCGCAAACAGCAGTTAGGTATATTTTTAATTCAGAGGATTCTTTTGATTTTAACTACATCATTTCGGATGTTGAAATTCATGAGTTTGAAGCTGAAAAAATAGAGGATTTATTACGAAAAAGAGCCCAAGAACTCTACATATCTGAGCTTTCTTCTGGGTACAGTCTAATAGGCCCTCAGAAGCACGATATTCAATTCATTTTTAACGGTAAGGACTCGCGTTATTATTGTTCACAAGGCCAACAGCGTGCTTTAATAGTAGCCCTAAAGATAGCAGAGATTTTTTATCGTTTAGAAAGAAGAGAGGAGAGTCCAGTTTTACTTTTAGATGATGTCATGTCGGAACTGGACGAGCGGAAAAGGGACCGTTTAGTAGATTTTTTAAAAGATGTAAAATCACAGATTATAATTACAACAACTGAAAAATCATCATCCCTAGAAAAGATCATGGGCCCCCACAAGCAATTTTATATTGAAGAGGGTCGGATCAGTTTATTGTAAGGTTATAGTGAACTCATTGAGTTATGGAATTAGAGGTAAAGATGGAAGCAAATTCAACAGACTCTCAAAATAAAGCTTATGATGCAGGGTCGATTCAAGTCCTTGAGGGCTTAGAAGCAGTTAGAAAACGACCTGGGATGTATATTGGGGACACCACAGAAAAAGGTTATCACCATTTAGTCTGGGAGGTTATTGACAACTCTGTAGATGAAGCAGTCGCTGGATACTGTAAAAACATCCATGTGACTATCCACCCTGACGATTCTATGACTATTCAAGATGATGGCCGAGGCATCCCTGTGAGTAACCATGTATCTGGTAAATCTGCTTTAGAAGTGGTTATGACAGTCTTACATGCTGGAGGTAAGTTTGATAACTCCAATTATAAAGTGTCTGGAGGTCTACATGGTGTTGGTGCATCTGTGGTCAATGCCTTGTCCTCTTGGTGTAAGGTTGAGGTTAAAAGAAATGGTAAAATTTGGAAGCAATCTTATGAAATTGGGGTTCCAAAAAGTCCAGTTACAGAAGCAGGTGTAACATCTGAGACAGGGACAAAGACGACCTTTAAACCTGATAGAAAAATATTCAAAGGCGAAGGTATTGAGTTTAGATACGATATTCTTGCTACAAGATTTAGAGAAACTGCTTTTTTAAATGCTGGTTTAGCCATCCATTTACATGATGAAAGAACAGATAAAAAAGAGTTATTTCAATATTCTAAAGGCCTTGAAGAATTTGTCCAATTCATCAATGAAAAGAAAAGACCACTACATCAAGAGGTGATCTACTTTTCTGGTGAAAAAGACAATGTTCAAGTTGAAATTGGAATGCAGTGGAACGATTCATACTCAGAGACAGTTTACACATACTGTAACAATATTAACACATTAGAAGGTGGAACTCACTTAGTAGGTTTTAAAGGGGCATTGACAAGAACTACAAATGCATATGCCACAGATAAAAATTTGCTTAAGGATTTAAAAACGAATCTGGATGGTGATGATATTCGTGAAGGTTTAGCTGCAGTTATTAGTGTTAAGGTTATGGAGCCACAATTCGAAGGGCAAACAAAAACAAAGCTCGGAAATGCTGAAGTTAAAGGGATTGTTGAATCCTTAGTAAATGAAAAATTAGGGGATTGGTTTGATAGAAATCCCACAACAGCTAAAAATATTGTTAAAAAATGTGTCGAATCTGCTAGAGCCAGATTGGCCGCGCGCAAAGCCAGAGATTTAACTCGAAGAAAGACAGCGTTAGATAGCGGAGCTTTGCCAGGTAAAATGGCTGACTGCCAAGAAAGAGACCCTGCCTTATGCGAAATCTATTTGGTTGAGGGAGATTCTGCGGGAGGTTCTGCAAAACAAGCACGTGATAGACGAACACAAGCTGTGCTTCCCTTAAAAGGTAAAATCTTAAACGTCGAAAAAGCGCGTTTTGATAAAATGCTTGCCAATGACGAAATCAAGATGATGGTTTCAGCACTCGGCACAGGTATCGGTAAAGAAAATGCTAATATTGATAAACTAAGATACCACAAAATTATCATCATGACGGATGCTGACGTGGATGGATCACACATTAGAACCTTGCTGTTGACGTTCTTTTATCGACAGCTTCCAGAAGTAGTTGAAAAAGGATATGTGTATATTGCTCAACCTCCTTTATATAAAGTGAAAAAAGGAAAAAGTGAGCAGTACATCAAAGATGAAAAGGCACTGATGAACTATCTCCTAGAGTCGAGTATTTCCAAAATGGAAATTAAAAACTTAAAAACGGGAAGTTCAGAAGAAGAAGTAAAGCAGCTTTTTGTAGACATTGAAGAGTATGATTCTTTGTTACTCAAGATGTCTCATAAATACGATCCAGATATTATTAAATTTTTAGTTGAGAACGCAGTGGATTTTAACAAATTTGCTACAGATACAACTTACAGAACTGCAGAAATCCAAAAGATCCAAAAGTACGTTAAGGACAATCCCAATATGGGAATTGTTGATGTAAAGGATGCTAGCAATTCAAGTCAGTTCGCCACCGTGCAAACCATGAAGTTTGGAAGACCACTTATAACTAAGATTGATGAAAACATGGATAACTATCCAGAAATAAAGGAACTTCAAACTCTTTGGGCAAATATGAACGCAGTTGTTCAGTTACCAACGGAAGTAATAACTGAAAATGATAAGAGACAAGTGGTTACGTACAAAGAGCTTTATGAAAACGTTATGGATTCAAGTAAAAAAGGGCTTTATATCCAAAGATACAAAGGTCTTGGGGAAATGAACCCAGAACAACTCTGGGAAACTACTTTGAATCCAGACAATAGAAGTTTATTACGGGTGACGATTGATGATGCTATGAATGCAGAAGATACATTCAGTACATTGATGGGTGAAGAAGTTGAGCCGCGTAGAAAGTTCATTCAAGAGAATGCACTTTTAGTTGGGGATTTAGACGTTTAATTTTTGTCGAAACTGATTGGAAAAGAAAATGGATGAAGTTAAAGATTTAAGTGTAACAGATATAGATATAAATAAAGAGATGAAAGAGGCTTATCTACAGTACTCAATGAGTGTCATTGTGGGTAGAGCACTTCCTGATGTCAGAGATGGCTTAAAGCCAGTGCATCGTCGAATTTTATTTGCCATGTACGACCTAAATAATACTTACGATAAACCCTATAAAAAATCGGCTCGTGTAGTAGGGGACGTCATTGGTAAATACCATCCTCATGGTGACAGTGCAGTTTATGATACCATGGTGAGAATGGCTCAGCCCTTTTCACTGAGAGAGCCTTTGATTGATGGACAAGGAAACTTTGGTTCAATTGACGGGGACAATGCAGCAGCACAACGTTACACCGAAGTAAGAATGACCAGACTTGCAGAAGAAATTTTGCAAGATATAGATAAAGAAACAGTAGATTTTGGTCCTAACTATGATGACTCACTATTGATACCTTTAGTTCTTCCTGCAAAATTCCCCGCGCTTCTAGTTAACGGAAGTTCAGGTATTGCAGTGGGTATGGCTACAAATATTCCACCTCACAATTTAGGCGAAGTGATTGATGGATGCCTTAAGTATATTGAAAATAATGACATCACTTTAGATGAACTTATCAATATTATCCCAGGGCCTGATTTTCCTACTGCAGGTATTATTTCTGGTAGAAACGGGATTCTTCAAGCCTACAAAACAGGTCGCGGTGTTATCACTCTTAAAGCCGTTACTGAAGTTGAAGAGAAAAAAGACCAACAAAACATTATTATTACGGAACTTCCCTATCAGGTAAACAAAGCTAAACTTATTGAAAGTATTGCTGGTCTTGTGAATGACAAACGCATAGAAGGAATTTCTGATATCCGAGATGAATCTAGTAGAGAGGGAATTCGTGTTGTCATTAAGTTGAAGCGTGGTGAAAATGCGCAGGTTATTTTAAATCAACTTTTTAAATTCTCTCAGCTTCAGGTCAGTTTTGGTATCATTATGCTGGCTTTAGATTCTAGAAACCAGCCCAAACTTTTTAACCTTAAAGAAGTTATAGAAGCTTTCATTGAACATCGTAGAGACGTTGTTACACGTAGATGTATTTTTGATCTTAAAAAAGCTGAAGCTAGAGCACACATTTTAGAAGGTCTTAAAAAGGCGTTAGATCAAATTGACGAAGTTATTAAGACTATTCGTGCATCAAAAGAAACAAATATTGCTAAAGAAAATTTAATGAACCAATTTGGTTTTTCAGATAAACAGTCTCAAGCTATTCTTGAAATGCGCCTGCAACGTTTAACAGGTCTTGAAAGAGATAAGATTTTAAATGAATTAAAAGAAATCTTAGAAAAAATTGAATGGCTTAAAAAAGTGCTGTCAGATGTGCATGAGGTTTATAAAATTATTTCTGAGGAACTCAGGGAGATCCAGGAAAAATATGCTAACCCTCGTAGAACAAAGATCGAAGATGATGGTTCTGATATTGATGTTGAAGACCTTATTGCTAAAGAAGACATCATTGTATCTTTGACTAATACTGGTTATGTGAAAAGAATCTCTTTAGATGAGTATAGATTACAGAAACGCGGTGGTAAGGGTCTTAAGGGGTCTGGAGCTGCCGAAGAAGACTATGTATCCGAAATTTATTCGGTCAATACACATACAACTTTGATGGTGTATTCTGATAAAGGTAAGTTGTATTGGTTAAAAGCATACAAAGTACCAAAAGGCAGTCGTACATCTAAAGGTCGATCTATCAATAATATTGTGCAACTTTCTCAAGGAGAAAAGGTCAACGCTATTCTTCCTGTTGAGAAGTACGAAGATGGCAGTTATGTGGTTACTATTAGTGAAAAAGGTGTGATCAAAAAGACAGATTTGACTGCATTTAGTAACCCAAGACCTTCTGGAATTATTGCTGTTAAAGTGGATTTAGACGATAAAATTGTAAGCACTCGATTAACAGAAGGTAAGAACGATATCATCATTGTAACTAAAAATGGGATGTCCATTCGTTTTGATGAAGGTGATGCTCGACCTATGGGACGAAGTGCGCGTGGGGTAAAAGGTATAACATTAGGAAAAAACGATACAGTCATTGGTGCAGAGATTATTGAGGCTAATGATAAGGATACAATATTGATCATTACAGAAAATGGATACGGCAAACGAACCCCTCTTGAAGAGTATAGAAAACAATCTAGAGGTGGTGTGGGTATCATTACTCAAAAGATCACAGATAAAGTAGGACAGGTAGTTGGTGTAAAAAAAGTAAAAGATACCGATTCAGTTCTCGTAACTACTAACGAGGGGCAATCTATTCGTACTCCAGTGTCTGACATTTCGATTTTTGGTAGAAACACTCAAGGTGTTCGTATTATGAATCTAAAAGATGGCGAGTACGTCACAAGTGTGGCTCTGATTCGAGATGATGAAGGAGTCGAAGTTTAAGGAAAATGAGACTGTGTAGAAGCTCTCTTTTTTTGTTTTTATTTACTTTCGTAGGATGTTCAACCTACGAAAGTAATATGGGAAAAGCAATTAAGTTAGCAGACAGTGGTAAAGAGACAAGAGCTTTACAAGTGTATATTAAAGCTATGAGTCTTGCGCGAAATAGAACTGAAAAGAAAAAAGTTCTATTAAAAGTTGTAGACCTATGTGAAAGAAAGCTTAAAGACTATCAATGTGCCTTGAATTCATATTCTGAGCTTTTGGTTTTTGCAGAAAATAATAAGGAACGAGAAAATTACCATTTTAATATGGGAACGATTTATTTTGTATTTTTGCAAGACTATGAAAATGCTTTAATTCAATTTTCTGAAGTGACAGAACTGTGTGAAGATCCTTTGGTTTGCTTAGAAGCAAAAATCAAAATCAGCCATTCCTATTTTTATAAAAAAGAATATAAGCAGGCGATCAATGAAGTTGAGGATTTAAACAAAAACCAGAAACAGCAAAATAAAGTCATTGATAAAACTAAGTATATACAAGCGGCCATATTGCATGCCCAGGCACTGATGGGTTTAGAAAAGTACGAGGATGCAACAGTACCTTTAAGAGAAGCTTTAGGGACTTTTCCCGAAGAGTCCAATCGCTTAAAACTTCCTATCATTTTATCTGTGGCCTATAGAGAAAATCGTATGCTTAAAGAAGCCATTGATGTTTTAAAAAATTTTAAAAATCATACACAAGACGTAAGTTCGCAGGCTTATGCAGAAGCTCAAATTTCTAAGCTCGAGAAAAGGTTAGAGTTACAACCAGGCGGGCCGACAGGTAAAAGAATTCGTCGTTAAAAGGGGATGTGTGGCCAAAAAAGATAAGTTGTATAAGGTTTATGGTGTTTTAACAGCAGTGGCCATGGAGCTGGTCATTTTAGTTGTGATCTCACTTTACCTAGGGAAGTGGCTAGATAAAAAGTTTCAACTGATGGGTTTAGCGACTCCCATGCTCATTTTTGCAGCCATGGGGCTTTGGGTGTTTATCCTTATAAAAGCACTTTCAAAAATTGAAAAAGAAGAAAAGGAAGATGAACAAAACCAAACTCAATAATGCAACGCAAAACACCCTATGGGCGGCCCTATCTTGGGGTGCGCTCACTTTGATTGTTTTGGGCTTCTGGGGTGGTACCAAGTACCTACTGGCAGGCAGCTTAACAATGTTATTTTGTGTAACAATTATCTATTATGCCGTTAAATCTATCATGGCAGGTCGGAACCTCATTTTGTCCATTTTTTTGATGTTTTCCAAGTATCCAGTCATCGCACTGAGTATGTATTGGCTCTTTAAGCAGCCCGATTTTAATGTCACTTCCTATGCTCTTGGTCTATTAAATGTATTGCCTAGTCTGGTGATTTTGAGTTATAGAAGACCAATAAATTAGAGAGAGAATAAATATGGCTGCTTTTAGTTGGGCAACTCAATTGCCTGGAGTGACAGATTCAAACATGCACGTGGCACTTGCTGCTGGTGCCGTTGGATTGATGACAATTCTAGCGGTAGCTGCAAATGTAGCTCTAGGTAAAGGTAAAGAGGCCGTCACACCTGCACCGAAGTTATCCATCAAGGGTCTATTTGAACAACTGACTGAATTTATTGGATCTATGACGGATACAGTTGTGGGGCCAGAGGGAAGACCTTATGTACCTATGTTTGCAACCATCTTTTTCTTTATTCTTATAAATAATATTTTTGGTTTAGTACCCAGCCTTGGAACAGCTTCAGAAAATATCAATACAGGTTTAGCTGTGGGGCTCTTTGTGTTTGTGGTTTATAATGCCTTTGGTATTAAAGAGCATGGCCTAGGATACGTAAAACATTTTATGGGTCCTATCTGGTGGTTGGCTCCATTGATTTTGGTTGTAGAGCTTTTTTCTCACTTAGTAAGACCACTCAGTTTAAGTATTCGCTTAAGAGCAAATATGTTAGCTGATCATAGCGTCTTAGGCATCTTTACGGATTTAGTTCCATACGTAGTTCCTGTTCCATTTTATATTTTAGGTTTGTTTGTATCTTGTATGCAGGCGTTTATTTTTACAGTTCTTACAATGATTTATGTTTCTATGGCATTGTCACATGATCATTAGTAGGAATGACATTATTTAAGACTTTATTGTTAGGTTTAAAACAGAAAGATTTAAAAGGAGAAGAGAAAATGATGAAAAAGGGTTTAATGATTGCAGTTATGTTATTATCAACAGTTGCCTTTGCTGAAGAAGGTGCTGAAGTTGTTACGACTACTGTTGCTACTGCTGGAAACACAATCTATTACGGTTTTGCTGCTGCTATCGCAATGGGTTTAGCTGCTCTTGGTGGTGCGATTGCTCAAGGTCTAGTAGGTTCTGCTGCAATGGAAGGTATCGGTAGAAATCCAAATGCAAAAGATAAAATGCAAACACCAATGATTCTTGGTCTTGTGTTCATTGAAACACTTGCTCTTTTCACATTCGTTATTGCAATCATGATCATGGGTCAATAATTAGAGAAGTTTTCTCTAACAGACCTAAATGGTGAATGCCCACATCTGCATAGGTGTGGGTTTTTCTTTTTTAAGGTTATTTGTCTTTCAGTCTGTATTTAAGAACTAAGACAAGGAAAACAGGAAGTAGTAGTAGAAAAATAGACAAAGGTTTTTCTGCATCTACACTCGTGCTTTCCATAAGTTCAGAATTATTCTTTCTGGAACACCCTGAAGAACTAGTTTTATAATCTCCTACTGAATTTGAATTCACACTTCCTGATCCTATAGGTTTGGAAATGTCTTTAGGCTCAAAATCATAATATCTATCCTCTTGGTTAAAATAGTCCTTTGCTAGCTGGTAAAGTGCATAGGTGTTTAAGATTCTGCCATCTTCAAGATGTGTGGGTTCATAATAAGCCTTGAGAGATTTCTTTTCTGCAGATTGAAATAAAAGATTCATCAGTTCATTTCTTGTAGCTTGAGGATAGGCACTTTTAATATTAGCAAGCACACCAGAAATAAAAGGCGCTGCCATGCTGGTGCCACGTTTTCCTTCATACCGATTAGCAGTGACAGTAGACCAGATGAATTCGTTTCTTCTGATCTTATCACCACCTGGAGCATAAATATCAACAGAGTCACCGTAGTTGCTAAATGTTGAAATTTCTTTTTGTGAATTCATGCTTCCTACAGTCAACACATTCGTGAGTCCTGCAGGAGAAGTTCTAGAAGCAAAGATATTTTCATTGCCTGCGGCTACAACAGCCAGAACATCATTTTTTCTTGCATATTCAAAAGCTAAAAATTCTGAAACATTAGGTGAAGCATTGACACCCCAAGAGCAGTTAATGATTTTGGCTCCATTGTCTACAGCAAAGTAAATACTTCTCATCAAATCGCTAGAGGTAGTTCCACGACTGCTATTGAAGCTTTTTAAAAGCATCAATTCGACATTTGATGCTACTCCATAAATACCGCGGGCATTGTTCTGTTCAGCACCAATGATCCCAGCAACATGTGTTCCATGGTCTAAATAATTTGATCGGTAATTATTAGGTCCTATTTGGCCATCACTAGTTGTTAAATCACAGCCATGAATGTCGTCGACACATTTATTATTATCATCATCAACATTATTTCGCCCATTATATTCAAGGTCATTGACCCACAGATTATTGATCAAATCTAAATGAGTGTATTCAAAGCCTGTGTCAGAGACTGCGACCAGTGTTTTATTTTGAGTGTCTAGAGATGTTGTTAGTGACCCTGTCACATCAAAGTACCACATCTGCTCGCTTAATAGTGGATCGTTAGGAGGAGTTTCTTCTAGATCATTATTTAGAATTTCATCTCTTATATCTAAATTTGTAATGTCCAAATTAGAAGGTTTATCTAGGTTGTTAATATAAACATAACAATCTTGTTCTATGCTTAATGTGCCAGATAGATTTTTGATTTTTTTATAACCCAAATTATCCATTGTTAAAACTAGAGTTGAGTATTTTAAAGGAATGTTCTGACTAGAGTTTGTTTTGAATGAAGCCTTTTTTTGTAAGTGATTGTAAATCCATTGATTTTGATTTGTAGATGTTTTGAAAGATGAGGACTGAGACTCCAAAACTTTCTCTGGGTTTGATGTTACAACAATATATTGATTGGGCACAGGATCAGGACAAAGGGCATAGCAGAAGTGAGGTAGAATAAAAAAAATAAGAGCCAGAACTTTAAACATACTTTTTGTTCGGCTGATACCTTGAAAGGATAAGAACTATGTTTTAGTCGTAGTGACGAACTTCTAGCTATTTCATATCAACACAGAACTAAGGTCTAAGTAACTACAGATAGAAGTACAGATGCTGATATTCAAATCAAACAGGTTAAAGGATAGATATAACTAAAGTCTTAATCTAATGATGATCAACCAATTCAACGTTTAAAAGCTCTGAAAAAATATTTTTGGATTGTTCTAATAAAGTTGCGCTTGAATTTTCAAATCTGACTGTAATAGCGGGTTGTGTGTTAGAGGCACGGACTAAAGCCCAGCCTCCAGTAAGATTCACTCTCACTCCATCAAGGGTATTGACGTCTAATACATCAATATCGCTAGTGAGTTTTTTGGTTCTAAGTAATTGTGTTTTTAGGTTTTCAACAATTCTAAATTTTTCTTCTTCTTTAACGGCGACACGTAATTCTGGTGTAGAATAAAATTTAGGTAGGGCATCAACGTAATCAGCAAGGTTAAGTTTATAAGTATTGATAATTTCTAAAAGTCGTAAACTTGCATAAAAGGCATCATCATAGCCATAGTTACGATCAGCAAAAAAAACATGTCCACTGAGTTCTCCACCAAAAGGGGCCTTTTCAGCACGAACTTTTTCTTTAATTAAACTATGCCCTGTCTTCCACATGATAGGGTTTCCACCAAATTCACGTATTTTGTCATAATAAATTTGAGAGCATTTTACATCACCAATAATAGGTGCGCCTGGATGATTCTTTAAAACATCTTGGGCAAAAAGAATCATAAATTGATCCACAGTGACCATTCTTCCTTTATTGTCTACGACTCCTATTCGGTCCGCATCACCGTCAAAACCTATACCCACATTGTAGTTATTTTCAATGACTGCTTTCTTAAGGTCTGTAAGATTTTTTTCTACTGATGGATCAGGATGATGGTTGGGAAACCTACCATCAGGTTCTGGAAAAAGAATGTGGCCTTTTAATTTTAAGTTTGCAAACATTTGTGGAACAACAACCCCAGCGGCCGCATTTCCACAATCAAAACAGACACTGATGTCATTGAGTTTCCCTTGGAACTCTGTAGTGTACTTATCTTGGTAATCATTTAAGATGTTGTAAGTCTTTGTCCCACCTGATTCGGCAATTAAACTTAAATCTTCTGTGCCATTTAAAATCAGGTCTTTAAGTGTGGCGATTTCATGGCTATGGAGGGTTGTTTTTCCTTTTGAAATTTTGAATCCATTATGATCGGGAGGATTATGACTGCCTGTGATCATCACGGCACCATCAATATTTAAGTTGAAGCAGGAAAAATAACTTAAAGGGGATGTGATCATATCAAGCATATAAATGAACCCACCTGCTTTTCTGATACCAGAGCATAAAGCCTCACATAAACTCGGGCTGGACAGGCGTGCATCATATCCCACAGAAAGATGAATTTCTTTTTTGTCTAATTCAGCTTGTAAAAAATGTACGTAATAAAACCCAAGTTTCTCAGCAAAAGACTCATCATAATCTTTTTGATAGACTCCGCGAATGTCGTATTCTCTAAAGATTTGAGGGTTTATCATTTCATACTCCCTTGGTGAATTTTTGCTGCTCCACGGATAGCATCTAGCATAGATGAAAAGTCAGCCTTATTCTGGTTAAAAATATTTTTTCCAGTTCCGTGGTCAACGCTAGTACGAATAAAAGGTAATCCTAAGGTGGTGTGATAACCAGTAAATCCATGCGCCATCTTGAAAGGGATAAGGCCCTGATCATGATAAAGAGCGGCATACGTGGAGGGTGTTTGTTTGTAATTACAAAATGCAGAGTCCGCAGGAACAGGTCCAATCAGGTTCTTAGGTTGCCACTCTTGAATCCATGACGAGATAACACCATCTTCTTTTCCTATCAGGCCTTTATCGCCTGCATGAGGATTAAGTCCGAGAAGGACCGTTGTATAATTTGGAAATTTACCGTTCAGTAAAAAGGTTAAATCTAAAAAATATTTGAACTTATCTTTATCTAAAACAACATCTTTGACGGGGACATGGTCTGAGTACAGAACTACGTTAAAGTATTCCCCAATAAAAGCCATAAATAGTAAGTCAATTTGGCAAATACGTTTTAAAATCTCTGTATGTCCTAAGTCATTGTGTCCCAGTGAAAAACTCTCTTGTTTTGATAAAGGAGCTGTAATGATCCCTACGCCTTTCTTGTCCAGACAATATTGTGATGCGGCTTCAAACCAATAGGCTGGAGATAAATCTGAACATAGAAACACTAAATTTGTATTTAGAGATGAAACGTTGGCAGAGAAATCTTCATATTTTAAAAAGCAGGGCTGATGGTTTAGAGAAGACTTTACGATTTCCACTTGAGAAGAATGAATCCAAATCACAAAACAATAAGAGGACAGGATGTGCTCGTCTAGCTGATTTAGGGCTTTAAGGGTGACTTCTAATCCAATACCATCAATGTCACCTGTTGTGATATGAAAAAGAGGATTAGAGTCTGCCAAATAAACCCCACATTTTATGATTTAAAATATTTAATATGGTTTGTTTCTTTTTGGTCTTCTAGCCATTTTTCAATTTCACGAGAAAGACTTTTCTGTATCAGTTCTGCACGAATCTGTCTGACTTCAGGCGTGTTAGGTAAGCTGTTGATTCGAATTTTATCATCTAATTTGATGAAGAAGACATTATCTCCGACATAAATAGGTGGACTGATTTCGTTTACTTTTAGAGTCTTAACAATCTTCTCGATTGTAGGTGTCATTTCACCTTCTTTAAAAGTACCTAGCTCACCGTGCTCACTGTCATTCTCAGAATATTTAAGGGAGTTATAAAAGCCATTTTTCTTAATGGCATTTTCAATCATATCAATGTCAGCAGAACGGTTCACAAGGATATGAGAAAGTTTATATTCAAATTTCGGAATAAAAGTTTTTGAACCTGAACGCTGCATGTGTTGAATGATGTCAGCTTCAGAAATGTCGATCTTTGAAGCAATGACTTGTTCGATGACTCTTTTTCTGACTAACGAGTTAAGAGTAAAGCTTTTGTAGTCTTCAAAGTCCACGCCTTCCTTTTGGATTTCCTTTTTGAGTTCACTTAAAGTCAGTTGGTTTGAAGCGGCAATCTTTCCGATCTCTTTATCTAGGTTATCAGCCACATTGTCATAGATACCTATTTTTTTAGCACTGTGGATGAATAGTTTTTCACTTACCAGATAGTCCAATTGGGCTTTTTCGTCATTTTCTAAATTTGAATTTGAAAATAGACTAGCATATTCAAAGTCTACTAGCTTTTGATTTTTAAGATTGGATTTAAAATGCTCAAGGTCACTTTGTAAGATCACTTGGTTAGCAACGATGATGATGATCTCATCTACTGTTTTGGCACTTACTTGTTGCACACAGAGCAGGCATAAGCCCATAACAAGTGAAAGACTTTTTTTGAAAAAATTGAAGGATATCATGGCCTTACTCCTAGTAGCTACTAGGTCTATTTACCACGATCTTACTCAGTAGGTCATTGTTAATTTCTATATCTAGTTGTGCAGCACGCTCTTTTAACCACTGGGCCACAAACTGCTCTTGGAGCTGGCGTTCTAAAAGGCGTTTAATATCCGTTTTAACATTATTATAAGGCAAATCTTGCGCAGCACGGCGATTTACGACCTTAAAGATGTGATAGCCGTTGGCACTTTTAATGATAGATGAGATTCGCCCATTAGAGGTCTTTTCGGCTTCTGCAAACGCGGGATAATCAGAGACATTCACCCAGCCTAAATCCCCCCCTTTGATTTTTTCTGGGGCAAGGGAGTACTTTTGCGCTAAAGACTCATAATTTTTATTATTCCCAATCTTAAGTAGATCTTGAATTTTTAAGGCCTCTTCTTCGTGTTCGACAACAATCTGTTTTAGGTGGAGTTGCTTTTCACGGTGAAAATCTTGTTTATTTTGGTTGTAATAATTTTTGAGATCGTCTTCGGTGATCTCAGTTTTAAAGTCCTTCATGATTTGCTCACGGACCAGTTGTCTTAAAAGACGATCTTTAATAGAGGAGCGCACATCAGAAACCTTAAGACCTGCTTCATTCAAAAAGATTTCAAAGCTTTCGCGATCAGGATATGAGTCTACAAGTTTTTCAAAGGCTTCATCTAAGCTCTCTTTTTTGACGAAAATATTGTTTTCACTGGCAAATTTTTCATAAGTGGATTGAATGATAAAGTCTTCAACGATTTGTCTTTTAATAACAGCCACAACATCGGGTTTGGGATATTTTATATCTTGCTCAATGAACTTGCGGACCAAGAGGTTAGAGAACTCAAACCCCGTTAATGATTTGTGTGAAGATGAAATGATATTTTCGTTAAAAAGATCTTGCTTCTTTTTACAGGAAGAAAGAGAGACACCCAAAAGGATTATTAAGCTTAGCTTGATAATTGAATGTCTCATTGCACCTCATTTTATTTTTTTAGAGCCTCAGGATTTATACTGATTTGGTACTGTTTTTTCAAATCCTTAAAGTAATTATCCACGATATTTTTTCTTTTATCATCAAAAAGCGCAATGCGTACTTGTTCTTTATTAGCTTCACTAAATGGCTGTACTCCTGTGAGTTGTAAGATATGGAAACCAAAGCGAGTTTGAATGGGGCCAGCAATCTGCCCTTGACGTAGTTTACGAGCGGCTTCGTAGTATGCAGGATGGAGTGTTAAAATAGATTGGTAACCGATATCACCCTCGGAGGCTTTGCTGATTTCATCTTCAGAATAAAGGCCAACAGACTCTTTGAAAGGACGGTTGGATTTAACAACTTTACCATAAATAGTTTGTGCGCGTTGTTTAGCCTCTTGAATTTGTGTAGGTGTGGCATCTACAGGGTAACGGACAAGGATGTGGCTAGTCCTAACATTTGGATAACGATTATAGAAGGCACTGATTTCAGAGTCTTTGATCTTAATCGCCTCTACTTTTTTTGCTAATTCCACTTCAAGTAAGGCCTTGTATAATTCCTGTTCCAGCTTCTTTTTAACCTCAGGGATTTTGGTGATCTTTTTTTTGTTGGCTTCCTGTAAACCAATTCGATAACGGATCATGTCTTCAAGAAATTGTTCAGGAGTGGGTTCAAAGGGGAGCATGCCTATATTTTCTTTGGTTTTTTGGAATTCTTTTTTGAACTCTTCAACAGTGATAGCTTGATTGCCCACTTTTGCTAAAATCTGAGCGTAAGAGTGTGTAGGGATCAAAAAGAAAAACGCAAGTAGTCTTAACATGCTAAGCTCCTAGTAATAAATTTTATAGAGAGGCGGCTACTTATTCCCAGAACATATTAACATCGCATTTTTCTGAGCAGCCATTATTGCCTCTGATAATATATTCTGATCGTTTTCTGACTTGGGGTCTAGAGTTTTAGGTGAAAATGGTGGACCAAAGTAGTACACCACTTTACTAAAAAATTTTGGAATTTCGGTTTGGTCCCAGGTCTTCTCTAAAACCCATTTTTTTGAAGCATAAACTCCAAGAGGGACGATATGTGAGCCTCCAATGCGCGAGACTTCGATGATGCCAGATTTGGCTTTATTTCTTGGTCCAATTGGACCATCAACGGAAATCACAGTCCAAAGTCGTGTTGTCTTGGCCATTTTAAGCATGGCTTTTAAGGCTTTAATGGCTCCTTTACGTGATGAGCCTCGCACTACTTGACCTCCAAAGCATTGAATCATGCGGGCTATGAGTTCACCGTCTTTGCTATCAGAAACCATGGATACGGTTTTGAATTTTCCTATTAGGTATAGGCAGGCAAAAATATCCTGATGCCAAAAACCAACACTAATCAGTTCGTCTTGGTTTAGTAGTTTTTGGAGATCTGGGTGAAGGACGACTTTCTTGCGCCAAGTCAGCATGGAGATACGAAAAAAGAGATAGCCTAAAAAGACCACAATGGAGAGAAAGATAGGGCTGTTAAGAATTTTTTTAAGCATATACCCATAAAACAAAAAGAGAGGTCTAAGTCAAAGGCCTCTCTTTTGAAGGGATAGAGTTTTATAAAAGTGACTTACGAAAGCAAGGTTTTAAACTCTTGCGTCAGCCTGGGAACGATTTCTAGAGCGTCTCCAACGATACCATAAGTGGCCTTTTTGAAGATAGGCGCCTCAGGGTCTTTATTGATGGCTACAATCACTTTGCTACTGGACATGCCAGCTAAATGTTGAACAGCACCTGAAATTCCGATGGCAAAGTAAAGGGTAGGGGCTACGGTCTTTCCAGTTTGACCCACTTGCATATTATGAGGAACCCACCCTGCATCGACAACGGCTCTGCTGGCTCCTACGCTTGCATTTAAAACTTCTGCAAGATCCTCTAAGAGTTTAAAGTTGGAAGCGTCTTGTAAGCCACGGCCTCCAGACACAATTACATTGGCTTCTGTAAGATCTAATTTAGCAGAGGCCCCTTTAACGATGTCTTTGACAATAGTTTTAAGGTCTTGGGCTGAAAATGTTTTAGAGACAACTTCTGTGGTTGTGCCGTCTTTCTTTTCTAGTGGAAGTTGATTAGGTCGAGTGAGAATGACTTGTTTGGCTCCATCAGAAAATTCGACTTTGCAAAAACATTTGTCAGCATAAAGAGGCTTTCTGGCGCTGAACTTTGAGCCTTCCCAGACTAAATTAGTGCAATCAGAAACATACCCCGCATCCAGTTGGGTGGCTATAGCAGGGAAAAGATCCTTTGTGAGTGCTGAGCCAGAACCTAAAACAATATTGGCTTGCGTTTCATTGGCAAGTTCTACCATGGCTTGTGTATAAACTTGTGGATTGTAAAACTGAAAGTCGTTTTCCAAATAGGCATAATGTTGAGTTACACCATATTGAGAGAGTTCATTCTGAATGCTGTCACTTCCAGCACCAAACGAGACCGTGAAAAATTTTTGACCTGATTTTTGCGCTGCCGTCACAAGTTCAAGTGAGGAGCCTTTAATTTTTCCGTTGTTTTGTTCTACGAATACTAAAATAGACATTTTTACTCCTAACTTTAAATGACCTTGGCTTCGTTTCTTAATAAAGAGACCAGCTCCTGAGTGGCATTGTCTCCAGATAAAATTTTAACTTCGGGCTTTTCTTGAGGAAGTTCATAATCTTTAAATGTGACTTTATTGTCTGCGGCAGAAACTCCGAGATCAGAAAGTTGGACTTGTTTGATAGGTTTTTTCTTTGCTTTCATGATCCCTGGAAGACTCACAAAACGAGGGGTATTTAAACCTTTATTTGCCGCAACAAGTGCGGGAGATGTGAGCTCTACAATCTCCTTATTTCCAGCTTCTGTCTCTCTCTCAACTAGGACCTTATCACCATTCACATCAAACTTTGAAATCACTGTGGCGTGTGGAATTTTCAAAAACTGCGCAACTTGTTGGCCAACAGAAGAGTTATTGGAGTCGATAGAAAGCTTGCCCGCGAAGACAAAAGCGTCTTGACCCTCTGCTTTAATGGCTCCAGCTAAGGCTTTGGCAATATTGCCTGTATCTAAAATATCGTCAGTCACAATGTGTAGTCCTTCGTCAGCCCCCATGGCTAAAGCAGTTCTTAAAGCATCTGCTGCACGAGCGGGGCCAAGAGTAAGGGCCACAACTTTTTCTGCCTTTAAGGCTTCTTTCTTCTGGATGGCTTCCTCTACAGCATACTCATCGTAGGGGTTCATGATCCATTTCACAGAGGACGTCTCAATGCCCGACTTATTGGAATTGATTATGATTTTTGTTTCCGTATCAGGGACCTGTTTTATACACACATAAATAACCACAAAGTACTCCTTTTTTAGGATAGTAGGTTTTTATAGCGAGAGTTTGACGGAGAATCACGACTCGACGTGGGAATTTTGAATATTTTTAGCAAGATGTTGGACGTGATATTCGCTTTTGATTTGCTCTTAAGAGTGACAAGGAAGGGAATTTCATTTAGTTATTATTTAAACACAAGGAAAATCCATGAAAAATTACTTCACATCCACTGTGGGACGGAAACAGCTAGTCGCCGTTGGCGGTCTGGGGTTGGCATTATTTCTATTCACGCACATGGCTGCGAATATGCTGATTTTGTTTAGTCCTAAGGCTTATAACATCTATAGCCATAAATTGATTACGAACCCTTTGATTTATATTGCAGAGCTAGGTCTGTTGGGTCTGTTGTTTCTCCACATGATGCTGACAATGGCGTTGGTTTTCAGAAATTGGGGAGCAAGAAAAAAAGCCTATGCCATTCGTCCTAAAGGGAAGGCCGCAGCCACTTTGAGTTCAAGAACTATGTGGTTTCAGGGGTCGGTTATTTTATTGTTTTTGATCTCTCATCTACTCACTTTCAAATTTGGTGAATACTATTCTGTCACTTACGATGGAGTGGAAATGCGAGACCTACATCGCCTAGTTGTAGAGGTTTTCCAGAATCCTGCGTATGTTGTAGGTTATATGTTTTGTTTAGTGCTTTTATACGGACACCTTAAGCATGGTGTTTCGTCTTTGTTTCAGTCCTTTGGTTTAAGCAATGTGCATGAAAAAGTAATTTCAGCTGTCGGCTGGATTTATGGTTTGGTGGTTGTGGGCGGTTTTATCAGCCAACCCATCTACGTTTATTTTTTTTATAAAGGCTAGGAGTAAGTGTGGCAATAAATCTGGATTCAAAAGTTCCAAGTGGCCCAATTGAAGATCGTTGGACAAGATATAAGTTTGATATGAAGCTTGTGAACCCCGCCAACAAAAGAAAATTTAATATTATTGTTGTGGGAACAGGATTAGCAGGGGCATCGGCT